>VXPR01000195.1 GCA_009839405.1 Gammaproteobacteria bacterium | reverse complement strand
GTTCGCGCAAGCGAACTGCCAACGCGCCCGTCAGGGCGCGCCGGGATTAGCGAGAGGCTTGGCGGCGCTCTTGCGGGTGATCCATCGCGGCGCCGAGCAGGCGGGCGGTCACGTCCACCACGGGGATGACCTTTTCGTAGGCCATGCGCGTGGGGCCGACGACACCGAGCACGCCGGCCACTTGGCCGCCGACCTGGTAGCGCGCCGTCACCAGGCTGTAATCGTCGAGGGCGCGGTAGCCAGACTCTTCGCCGATGAAAAGCTGGATGCCGTCGCTGTCGAGGCAGCGGTCGAGCAGGTGGACGATCGCGCTCTTGTGAGCGAAGGCGTCGTACAGCTCGCGCACCGCCTCGATGCTCGGCAGCGAATCGAGCAGGTTCGTCTCGCCGCTGACAACGCAGTCGTCCTCGTCGTCCTCGCCTTCCTTGGGGAATGCCTTGCTCGCGACGTCGAGGGCGGTCTCCATCAGGGCGTTTAGGCGATCCTTGTCGCCGCGCATGCTGTCGAGGATGCCGGCGCGGATGGCGCCGAGGGACTGGCCGAAGAACTCCGCGTTGATGTAGTTGGCGGCACGGGTGAGCTCGGCTTCGGTGTATTCGCGGTCCGGATGGATGACGCGGTTCTGCACCTCACGGTCGTTGACGACGAGGATCACTAGTACCCGACCACCCGATAGGTGCAGGAACTCCACTTGCCTGAGCGACACCTGCTCGGGCCTGCGCACGGTAACGACGCCGGCCATGTGGGTGAGGTGCGAAAGCAGTTGCGAGGCGGATTCGACGAGTTCGGTGGGACCGAGGTCAGGGCTCAGTTCGCGGTGCAGGTGCCGAACCGCGTCGGCTTCCATGGGGCTCACCGAGATCAGGCTCTCGACGAAGAAACGCAAGCCCTGATGCGTCGGCACGCGTCCGGCGGAGGTGTGCGGGGAGGTGACGAGGCCGCGCGACTCCAAGTCCACCATGATGTTGCGGATGGTGGCGGAACTGACGGTGATCTCGCGCGAGGCCGCGAGGGTCTTCGAGCCGACGGGGTTGCCGTCCTTCAGGTAGTGCTCCACCAGCATCTTGAAAAGATGCTGCGCCCGCTCATCGACGTTCTCCGGCAACTGCCTCACCTGGCGCATGCTTGGCTCCTCAAGGCGACGCGTCGGCAGCGGCTGCTTCACGGCCGCTGTCAACCCATTCCCGATGGGGGATTGTATTGCAGCAGCGCAGGGTTCTACGCAGGTGGGCGGCCGCCGTGGAAACGGCGCTTGCGCCGGGGTGCAGAGGCGCCAGTCCTCGCTAGCGGCTCAGCAGCACCAATGTGCCGGTGGTCGGCCCGTAGTGGAGCAGAAGGTCGTCCTTGCCGTCCTGGTTCAGGTCCTCCGCGTCCGTGCTTATGGGCGTGGCGTCGCCGAACGGTTCGTCGAACTCCACCTCTTGCGGACGCTTCGGGAACAGGCGTTTGCTTGGCTCGCCGAGCGCAACCTCCAAGCCGTCTTCGACAAGGTGGACCATGTCCTGGCGGCCGTCGCCGTTCATGTCTGCGAACGTCGGGCCGGGACTGTTCTCCCCCACCTTCATCTTCCGGGTTGCGGCAGGTTCATCGTCGAACCCCTCCTCGCCCATCAGGTAAATCCCCGCGTCAAGGGAGATGGAACCAGTCATCAGCGCCATTGCGATCTTGCCGACGCTGAACTCGCCGGAAAGCGCCACCACGTCTTCGCGCCCGTCGCCGTCCATGTCCACCATCTGGATGTCGCCAATGGAACCGGTGGCGATGGTGGAGTTGGGGGCTTCGTCAAACACGGTCGCCCCGCCGTCGCGGCGGCCGAAGTGAAAGAGCGTTTTGGTTTCGGCCTCCATCGGGCCCTGGCCCTTGGCGGTGGAGATGGTGATGTCCACAATGCCGTCGCCGTTGTGGTCGGCGATGTCGCGCAACGTGCGAGTAGGTGTGTCGTCGCCCAGAGGCCGGTCGGCGCTGGGGTCGGTCAACCCGCCAGGGACCGTCATCGACCCGGGTTCGGCATCCGCGGTCGCATCCTTGAAGACGATGAGTTGGCTGTCCTGCAGAGCCGCCAGGTCACCGCGACCGTCTCCGTCGTAGTCGAGTGCGTACATGGGTGGCGCGGTGAAGGAAATGCTGTTGCCCAACTGAATCAATGGCGAAATGGGCAGCTTGATGGGCTGATCGAAGGTGCCGCCGGCACCTTGGAGGGCGATCCAGATGCCATCGAAGTCGAGCAGCACAATGTCGTCCGCTTCATCGCCGTTGACATCACGACCGACGTCTCCCACAGCGACGCCGCGTGGTTCGCCGCGGTAGAGCGTGGTTGCGACGTCAATGTCGAGGCGCCTGAAGGTCCAGTCAACTGGATCGAGCCAAGCAAAGTGCGTGCCGTCGAAGACGACGAAACGGTCGCGGCCGGCGATGGACATGCTATCGGCCAGAACGGTGCCAGCCGGCAATGGGCTGCGATGCACTTGGCTCCAGCCATCGTCGCCCAAGGAGTGAACGGCGCATTCCGTGGCGTCGCCTTCGCCGCCCACAAACAGGAGGCTTGGCGCATTCGCGAAGCCACCGGACAGGGTTTCCTGCACGCGGAACGGCGCTTCGATGGCGTGTTCGTCGAACGCCACCGTCTGTGCGGCCACCGGCGCGGCGACGAGCAGCCCAATGCAGCAAGGCAGCAAGGTCTTGGTCATGTCCACGCACCCTCCCATGCGCACCCGCAAACACGCCAATTGTCGCAGCCTCGCACAGGTTGGTTTTCGCCGCCTGTCGGACTCGGCGATGGACGGTCAAGAAGGGGGCCTTGGAGGGACGGCATTCTGCTCCCTAGGTGCCGACAGGGCGCATTTCTTCAGGCCACGGTCCGCTCCTTGCGGCGCGAGGAAAGGCAGAATGCCTTCCCTCCAAGCGCGCCTTTGCCGTAGTCTGCCGCTTCCCCACCAGGCAACCGCACCACGCCGTTTTCTCGTGCTCAAGGCCCTAACCGTTCGCAACTTCGTGCTGGTGGATCGGCTCGACATCGAGTTCGGTCCCGGCCTCACGGTGATCACCGGCGAATCCGGCGCTGGCAAGTCGATCTTGCTCGACGCGCTCTCGCTGGTGCTCGGCGCCCGGGTGCAGAGGTCAAAGATTCGTCCCGGCACAACTGGCTGCGACGTTAGTGCCGAGTTCGATGTTTCCGCACAGCCGCAGGCGCTGGCAGTGCTGGGCGAGCAGGAGGCATTTGACACGGAATCGGAAGGCAATTGCCTCGTGCGGCGGGCGGCAAGTGCGGAAGGGCGCTCGCGGGCCTTCGTGAACGGTGCTGCCGTGACGGCGGCGGTGCTTGCACGGCTGGCGGAACCGCTCATCGACATTCATGGCCAAGACCAGCACCGGCTCGTCATGCGGCCAGACCAGCAGCGGCGCCTGCTCGACGACTTCGGTGCGGATGCGGCACTTGCTGCCGCGGTGGCGGACGCTCATCGGCGCAGAACGGAAGCTGCGGCGCAACTCGAGGCGGCGCGCGCCGATGCGCAACGCCGGCAAGAGCGCCGCACACTGCTTGCCTACCAAACCGAGGAACTTGGCGCGCTTGGGGAGGACCTCGGCCGCTTCGACGAGATTGCCGCGACCCATCGACGACTCTCCCGGGCACAGGAGATCGTCGCGGCAATCGGCGCTGCGACGACGGAGATTCAGGACGATCTCGGCAGCCGTGCCTCGCACATCCTGCGCGCCATTGAGGATGCGCAAGACCCGCACGAAAACCTCGCCCGCGCGAGCGAGCTCATGAACTCCGTGCAAGTGTTCTTGGAGGAAGCAGGCGACGAACTGCGACGCTATCTCGACAGCTTCGACGCGGCCGACGAGACGCTTGCGGACGTGGATGCACGGCTGTCGGCGCTGCACGACGTTGCGCGACGACATCGGGTTCCGCCGGCGACGTTGGCGGAGCATCTTGCGGCGCTGAACGAGGAGCTCAAGGAACTCGCCGACGAAGACACCCGGGTGGTGGCACTCGAGGCCGAGGCGCGCGACGCGGCGACCGGATTCGGGCAGTTGGCCGAACAGCTTTCTGGCCAACGCCGTGAGGCGGCGGTGCCTTTCGCGGCCAAGGTCACGGAGGCCATCCGCGAACTGGGCCTCAGCGAGGCGTCGCTGGAAGTGCGGTTCTCGCCAGCGGAGTCCGCCGCCGGCCTCGAGAGTGTGGACTACATCATCGCCACCAACCCCAAATACCCCGCCGGTCGCTTGGGCGACATCGCGTCGGGGGGCGAGATTTCCCGCATTAGCCTCGCGATTCAACTCGTGGCGGCGGAGCACTCGGCGCTCCCCTGCATGATTCTGGACGAGGCCGACGTGGGCGTCGGCGGCACCTCGGCGGACGTGCTCGGACGCGTGCTGCGACGCCTTTCGCGTAGCGGCCAGGTGATCGCCATCACCCACGCGCCGCAGATCGCCGCGCTTGCGGACGCGCACATGAAAGTGGTGCGCAACGACGATCAGGATGTGGCCATCGTGCCCTTGGACGAAGACGGCCGCGTCGGGGAACTCGCGCGAATGCTCGGCGGTCGAACGGTGACCGAGGAGTCGCGCAGCTACGCGGCGACGCTGTTGCGGGAAGGGCGTGGAGCAAGCGATTGAGGCGATTGAGGCGCGGGGCATTGTCTGGCACTGCTACCATTCAACTTGACCGCAAGGAGCCTGACAGCACCGTGACCCACTTCACTTGGCGCCCTTGGCGGCCGGCCCTGCTCGCGATCATCGCCGCGCTGACGCTGGCGGCGTGCGCCTTTCCGCGCATGCACCGGGTGACGGTGCAGCAGGGCAACGTCATCACCCAGGAAATGGTGGATCAGTTGAGCCCCGGCATGACCCGCGAGCAGGTGGCGTTCGTCATGGGCGAACCGGTGATCCGCAATCCCTTCAATTCCGACCGTTGGGACTACGTGTACTCGATGCACATCCCCGGCACCCCGACGGCGATCGTGCGCATGTCGCTGTTCTTCAGCGGCGACGAGCTCTCGCACCTCACGGGCGACTTCGCGCCGAAGTCGGCCTGGGGCGAGGACGACCCGCAAGCCGGCGAGGAAGAGACAGAGGCAGAAGGGTCGGAGTCGCCCGACCTCGCCGGCACGCAGTAGGGGCGGGACACCGACGAGGCCCGTGCTGACCGCGATTGATGGATTCGGCACGGTCCCGTAGGGGCGGGGCTTGTCCCCGCCCGTGTTGAAGGTGCCGACGCGGCTCGGCACGGGACAACCCGGTGCCCTACGAGGAATCTGGTCGAAGCACAGCAGTTCGCGCAAGCGAACTGCCAACGCGCCCGTCAGGGGCGCACCGGGACGGGACAAGCCCGTCCCCTACGAGGCCCGTCCTGAACGCAATTGATGGACTCGGCACGGGACGCGTAGGGGCGGGGCCTGTCCCCGCCCGTGTTGAACGCACCGACAGGCTCGGTACGCTACACCAGCGTGTAGCCCGCTTCGCTCAAGGGCATCGACCGCACCCGCTCGCCCGTCGCCGCAAAGATGGCGTTGGCAACGGCCGGCGCAAGCGGGGGAAGTGCGGGTTCGCCGAGCCCGGTTGACGGGTTGTCGCTTTCGATGAAGTGCACGTCAATCTCGGGTGTCGGCCCGATTCGCATCACCCGATACGCATCGAAGTTGTCCTGCTGTATGACGCCCCCCTGCATGGTGATCTGCTGCAGCGCCATCGTGCTCAGGCCGTCGATGACCGAACCCTCGACTTGGCTCAATGCCCCGCTCATGTTGATGATCGGACCCACGTCGACCGCGACCCACACCTTTTCGACGCTGACGTTCCTGCCCGTAACGCGCACCTCGGCAACCTCCGCCACGTGGGCGGCGTGGCAGAAGTAGAAGGACAAGCCAAGCCCGCTCCCATTCGCCAGGGGCCTGCCCCACTGCGCCTTTTGTGCCGCGAGCTTGATCACGTCGATGGCGCGCCCGGTATTCAGCGCATTGATGTTGCCTTCGCTGATCCAGCGTGGCTCGCCCATCAGCTCGAGCAGAAACTCGAGGTGGTCCCTGCCCGCCAGTTCCGCCAACTCATGGATGAAACACTGCTCCACAAAGGCGTTGGTGTTCGATCCAGGCGCCCGCCAGGCGCCGCAAGGTGTGGCGACCTCCCGCATGCTGAGTTTGATGCGGGCAGTCGGGAAGGCCACGGCCGGCAGCTCGTTGCCTTGCAGGCCAGAGCCCATGACGGGCCGACCGTTCTTGCCGAACCCGATGTAGTGCTGCTCCCAGGCCGCGAGCTTGCCATCCGGCCCCACGGCGCCCCTCATCTGCTCGAAGCCACCGACGCGGAAATGGTCGTTGTGAATGTCGTCCGTGCGCGTCCAAGTGAGCTTCACGGGAACGCCGGCACGTTCGGAGATGGCCATCGCTTCGGTCGCAAAGTCGTTGACCGCCCGCCGGCCGAAGCCCCCGCCCATGCGCAGCGGATTCACCTGCACCTGTTCGGGTTTCATGCCGAACAGGTTGCCGGCGATCTGCTGCACTGCCGCGGGCCACTGGCTGCCGAGCCAGACCTCGAGGGAATCCGGCTCGCCGCCTGAGCCCTTGCGGTAGTCGGCGGTACAGTTCATCGGCTCCATGCACACATGGGCCACGTAGGGAAACTGATAGAAGGCATCGGTCGTCCGGTTGGCCGCATCCGCAAGCGCCGCATCGACGCCCTCGTTGTCGACAATTACCTCGCCGCCACCGTCTTGGGCGGTGCGTTCGGCCCAGTCGACCATTGCGGCCCAATCGTCCGTGGACGCCGATGATTCGTCCCACTCGACCTCGAGCTTTCCGCGGGCATCGAACACCGACCAGGTGTCGTCGCCGACGATTGCAATACCGCCGCGCAAGGCGGCCGCGCCGTCCAGGAACCAGATCTCGGAGGAGCCGGCCGCGTCATTGGGCGCAAGGATGAAGGCGTCCGTGACTCCGGGCAGGGCCTTGATTTCGCTTTCGTTGAAGCTGACGGCGGACCCCCCGATGCGCGGACAACGAACATAGGTGGCGTGTTTCATGCCGGGCACATCGACGTCGATGCCGAACTTGGACAGGCCCGTGGCAATGACGAAGTTGTCCACGCCGCTGACCGAGGTGCCGATAATCCTGTACGCACTCGGGTCCTTGTAGGTCAGCGTGTCCGGGTCGGGCACCGGCTGCTCTGCCGCGAGGCTCGCGAGCTCGCCGAAGGAGCGGCGCATGCCCGAGGGGTGAACCACCTCGCTGTCCCGAGCCGTGAGGTCTTCCCGGTCAACCTCCATCATCAGCGCGGCGGCGCCGACGAGCATCTCGCGCGCCGATGCGCCCATGCGCCG
>VXPR01000347.1 GCA_009839405.1 Gammaproteobacteria bacterium | reverse complement strand
TCATACGGGGGAACGATGCGTGCGTGGCAACGTTCGCGCAGGGTGCGGTTGTGGATCGCGTCGCATTGGGAGCGGGCGTGCGGCGTGTCGGGTTCTTGCAGCACGGCGTAGCCGATTTCGGCGCAGGACCACAGCAGCGCCGAGGCCACGAGGGCCGCCGCAGTCAAGCACACCTGGCCGCGAAGTTCTCGCACCGCGCTTGGCGTCACGCCCCGAAACTCCAGTTTCTGCAAGCTACCACGATGCGGTCTTGGCCGCGCTGGGCGCGGATGCGTGTGGGCAATGCCTGGTCGCCCCGCATGGGCACTTCCACCTGCCAGCCAGCCTGCTCGAATGCCACGAAACGGCCCGCGCCGTCGTGCGATGCCGTCTGCCAAGGCAATGCCGGCGACGGTGTGCCCCGAATCCAATGCGACAGCACCGCGACCGGCACAGACCAGCCCAACTGCCGCTGCATGAGTGCTTCAGGATCGGCGCCGGCAATTCGCTTCCCGGCCGCATCGATGATGGTGAAGGTACCTTCATCGCCTTGGATTCGGGTGCGCTGACTCCCCAGCGGCCCCCAGAACTCCACCTCATAGGAGCCCCTTCGCTGCCACCAGACAAACGACGCCGAAGCCCCGCCGGCAGCACCCCGCACGCTCATCTTTCCTTCGACCCGAAAGACCAGGTCCTCCATCCCCTGATCTGGCGCTGGGGCGCGCCCGGCACACCCCGCCAGCACCACCAGCACGAGGCACACCAGCCACGCGCTGGCGCGGGCGGTGAACGCGCCCACAATGCTATGATGTTTGTCCACGTCGGATTCGAGCCGTTCGGCTCCCACTAGAGTCGCCATGCCCATTCTGGCGTTTGGCCTGAATCATCGCACCGCTCAAATCGATCTGCGCGAACGGGTGGCGTTTGCGGAGTCGGACCTGCCTGCTGCCCTGAAATCGCTCTCAGACAAAACACCGGAAATCACCGAAGCGGTCATTCTCTCCACCTGCAACCGCACGGAAATCTACTGCGTTCTCAGCGACGCCGCCGAGGTTCCCGTCTCGGCCAGCAACGGCTCGGCCACGGCCAACGGCCACGCCCTCGCACCACTGCCTCTCGTGGGGCGGTGGCTGGCCGAGGCGAGCGGCCTCGAGCCCGAGCGGCTGCGGGAGGTTGCCTATGTGCATCGGGACGAGCAAGCGGCTTGGCACATGATGCGCGTCGCCTCCGGCCTCGACTCGCAGGTGCTCGGCGAGCCCCAGATCATGGGCCAGGTGAAGGTCGCCTACGAGAGCGCCCGCGAGACCGGCACCGTGGGTTCGGAACTTGGACTCATGGTGGAAACGAGCCTGCGCATCGCCAAGCGCGTGCGCACCGAGACGGCAATCGGCCGCAACCCGGTCTCGGTTGCCTATGCGGCCGTCACCCTTGCTCGGCGCATCTTTTCAGACCTCGGTTCTGCCCGCGCGCTCTTGATCGGTGCCGGCGAAACCATCGACTTGGTGGCGCAGCACATGCAGCGGGCTGGCATCACGGCCATCAGCGTCGCCAATCGCACGCTCGAGCGAGCGACGGCCTTGGCATCCCGGTTGGGCGGCGATGCCATGGCTCTCACCAGCGTTGCCGACCGGCTCGCCGAGTTTGACATCGTCGTGAGTTCCACAGCGAGCCCTCTGCCGGTGATTGGCAAGGGCACGGTGGAGCGGGCCGTCAAACGACGGCGGCACAGCCCGGTCTTCATGGTGGACATCGCCGTCCCCCGAGACATCGAGCCGGAAGTGGGAGAGCTTTCTGATGTCTATCTCTACTCCATCGACGACCTGACCGAGATCATCGGCGAAAACCTTGCGGGTCGCGAAGACGCCGCCGCGGAGGCGGAGCAACTGGTGGCGCATGGCGCCGCGGAATACGCCCGCGAGCGCCGCATGCGCGCCGGCCAAGCGGTGCTGCGCCAATACCGCGCCGAGGCGCAGGAACTGCGCGACGCGGCACTCGCGGCCGCAAGGCGGCGGCTCGATGCCGGCCAGGAACCCGACCAGATCATGGAACGGCTGGCCGCCGACCTCACCAACAAGCTCCTGCATCGGCCCACGGTGGCCATCCGCCAGGCAAGCGCACGCGAGGACGAGGCAGTCCTTGCGTGGCTGCGCGAGCACTACTCTTCCTGAAGGTGCGACATGGCCACGTCAGCGAAAGCGTTGGAGCCACGCGCCACGCGGGGGCGTGAGACGACGCCGGCCCTTGCCGACTCCTTGCGCCGCAAGCTCGAGGAACTTGACGAGCGTCAGGAGGAGCTGGCCCATCTCCTGGGCGAGGCCGAGGTGGTCAACGACCGGCAGCGGTTTGCGGCGCTGTCGCGGGAGTTCTCCGAGCGCACGCCCGTTGTGCAAGCCTTCGCCGCCTATCGTCGCCTGGAGGAGGACCTTGCCGAAGCGCAGAGCCTGGCCGACGAACCCGACGAGGAACTGCGCCACCTTGCGCGCGAGGACATGGTCGAGATTGGCGACAAGATGCGCGCCACGGCTGCCGAACTGAGGACGCTGCTGATTCCCAAGGACGAACGCGACGACAGCAACGTCTTTCTCGAAATCCGTGCTGGCACCGGCGGCGACGAAGCGGCGCTCTTTGCCGGTGACCTCTATCGCATGTACGCCCGCTATGCCGATGCCCGTGGCTGGCGCCTGCGCCCCCTCTCCGAAAGCGCCGGCGAGCAAGGCGGCTTTCGCGAGGTGGTTCTCGGCGTCGAGGGCCAAGCGGTGTACGGCAGCCTGCGCTACGAATCCGGTATCCATCGGGTGCAGCGGGTGCCGGAAACCGAGGCAAAGGGCCGCATCCACACCTCCGCCTGCACGGTGGCGGTGCTGCCGGACATCGATGAAGTCACCGAGGTGGAAATCGCCCGCGACGAGCTTCGCGTGGACACGTTTCGCGCCTCCGGCGCCGGCGGCCAGCATGTCAACAAGACCGATTCGGCCGTGCGTCTCACCCACCTGCCCACGGGAATCGTGGTGGAGTGTCAGGACGAACGCTCGCAACTCAAGAACCGCGCCCGTGCCATGCAGCTCCTGCGGGCACGACTGCTCGATGCGGCGCAGGAGAAGCAGAAGTCGGAGCAGGCCGCCGAACGCCGCACGCAGGTGGGTTCCGGCGACCGTTCCGAGAAGATTCGCACCTACAACTTCCCCCAGGGGCGGGTCACCGACCACCGCATCAACCTGACCCTGCATTCGCTGGCGGACGTGATGTCGGGCGAACTGGACCAGTTGATCCTGCCGCTCAGGCAAGAACGCCAGGCGGACGCCTTGCGGGCTATGGGCGAGGCGTGACGGTCGTGGCAGCGGCGGCTTTGGAGGACTGCCCGCGTCCGCTCGGAACCCTGGGCGCGTGTGCGGCATTCGCCCGCGCAAAGTTGCCGCGAGTGGATGCCGATGCGCTAACCACCGCCGCCTTGGGCATCACCCGTGCCCACCTCCATGCCTTCCCGGAAAGACCGGTGCCGGCTGCAGCTTGCAGTTGCCTTGCCCATTGGGTGGAACGGCGGGTGCAGGGCGAGCCCGTGGCGTACATTGTCGGCCAGCGCGAGTTCTGGGGCCTGGAGGTTGCGGTGGACCCGCGCGTCCTCATTCCACGCCCCGACACCGAGACGCTGGTGGAAGCCGCTCTAGAGCGCATTGGCGACGATGCAAGCGTGCTCGACCTTGGCACCGGTTCCGGCTGCATCGCTCTTGCCATCAAGAGGGAACGTCCAAGCGCGCAGGTGTTGGCCACCGACATCGATCGGAACTGCATCGAGGTTGCCAGACGCAACGCCCAAGCACTCGGGCTGCGCGTGCAAACCCGAGTCGCAGACGCCTTCTGCGGCGTGCCCGGGAAGTTCGACGCCGTGGTCACCAATCCGCCTTACATCGAACCGGGCGATCCCCACCTGACGCGTGGCGACCTCCACTTCGAGCCACGTGATGCCTTGGTGGGGGGCCTCGCCACCATCGCCCGCATCGTCCAGTCCGCCCCCGCACACATGAACCAAGGCGGCTGGCTCGTGCTCGAACACGGCTTCGATCAGGGGAACGCCGTTAGAGCTTTGTTCGAAACCGCCCGGCTCGAGGATGTGGCTTGCGTTCGGGACCTCGCGGGGCACGACCGGGTCACCTGTGGTCGCGCGCCATGAACGACGACGCACTGCTGCGCTACAGCCGCCAGATCATGCTGCCGGAGATCGACGTCGCCGGTCAGGAAGCCATGCTCGGTGCCAGTGCAGCCATCATCGGCCTCGGCGGCCTCGGCTCCCCAGTCGCGTTCTATCTCGCTGCCTGCGGCTTTGGTTCCCTGACTCTCGTGGACCACGACGTCGTGGACGCATCCAATCTCCAGCGTCAGATCGTCCATACCGAAGACGCCATCGACAGCGCCAAGGTGGCGTCCGCCGCCGAGCGCATCGCTCGTCTCAATCCAGAGACCAACGTTCACACCATCCCGCGCAAGCTTGATGACGACGAGCTCCGGCAATTGGCAAGTGAAGTGGACGTGGTGCTCGACGCTACCGACAATTTCCAGGTTCGCTACGCCATCAACGACGCCTGCGTCGCCGCAAGAACGCCCTTGGTTTCCGGCGCTGCCATCCGCATGGAAGGCCAGGTCGCCGTCTTCGACCCCCGCGCCGAAGACGCCCCCTGCTATCGCTGCCTTTACCGCGACGGCAGCGACGAAGCCCTCAACTGCGCCGAAAACGGCGTCGCCGCTCCAGTGGTTGGCATCATCGGCTGCATCCAAGCCATGGAAGCGATGAAACTCGTCACCAATGCCGGTGAATCCCTAGCCGGCTATGTCCTCTACCTAGATGCCCTGCGCATGGAATGGCGCAAACTCCGCCTGCCGAAGGACCCAACCTGCCCCACCTGCGGCTCCGAATCCGCGCCGTAGGCCACCCTCAGGGGCGAAGCCGGCCGCCCGCGTCTTCGCATGCGAGCGTCGGCTCCCCGCGAGACGGGCTCGGCCGGTGGCGAAGCCTCTATGCTTCCCCCATCGCCAACCCCTCGTCCCGCGGGTTGGTGCAAAGCCTAGAAGCGCATGCGCAGCCCTGCTTCTATCGTGCGGCCTGGCTGAGGCACCATGTCCTTTACGACGGAGGTGTGCAGGCGCTGTTCGTCGTCGGTGAGGTTGCGGCCGGCGAGGAACAGGTCGACCGTGCTTTCGCCGGGGCGGAAACGCCAGGCGATGCGGGCTCGGAGGTCGTCGTAGGACTCCGTTGGCAGTTCGAACTCCGCCACGTTGTCCTGTTCGGAAGCCCGGATGTAGTCGACGTTGGCGCGCAGGCGGTTGCCTGTGAACTCTAGCGAGACGCCGACGCGGGAAGGGGGCATGAGGGGCAGGTTGTCGTTGCCGGATACGTCGATTTCCGGCGACACGATGTCGTAGAAGGCACCGACATCCAGCGTTCCGATGCCCCATTCGGCGACGGTTACCTGGCCTTCCACCTCGAAGCCGGTGAACGTCGCGTCGTCTTGGGAGTACCGGCGCACGTCGAAGCCTTCCCGCTCCTCGTCCGTTGCGGCCTGGTAGATGAAGCCGGCGAAGCTCGTGTAGTAGGTCGTTCCCACCAAGGACCAGCCGTCGCCACCGCCGGTGAGGGTGGCGGCCAGGTTGCGGGCCTGCTCGGTGTCGAGGTTGGCATCGCCAATCTCGTAGACGCCAGTGCCGGGGTGCGGGCTGTCGGAAAAGAGCTCCTCGCCCACCGGCGCCCGGGACGAGTAGTCGGCCAGCACGCTGCCCTGCCAGTTGGGGCTGAACGGCAGGATGAGGCCCATCGAAGCGCTGAGTCCACCGAAATCGCGGCTCTGGCCGTTTGCGGGACTGTGTTCGACGCGGTCGTAGCGCACCCCGGCTTCCAGGCCGAGGTCGCCGACAGAGCGCTCGCCGACCCAGAAAAAGCCGCTCGACGAGGTGTCAACGGGCGGCGTGAAGGCTTCTTCGCCAACGACGGAGAACTCGCGGTTGCCGAGCTGCATACCGATGGCACCACGCCAGCCGCCCATGGGCTCGTGCGTCAGTTGCGCGCGCCCTTCCCAGGCGCTGTTCGAGAACGCCGTTCCCACCTCGCCGGCTTCGTTTTCCACGTGTTCGTAGTCGTTGATGCCGAGGCGAAGGCTCAGGCTTTCAAAGCCGTCGAACGGGTCCGCAAGACCCGCCTCGAGATCGATGCGTGTTTGCTCGAGGACGACCACGGGAGGGCTCTCCTCGCCGTGATGATCCTCGTCTTCGTGGTCGTCGTGCTCTTCGTGAGCATGCTCCTCCTCGTCGTCGTGGTGCTCTTCCTCGTCGTGGTGTCCCTCTTCGTCGTGGTCGTCGTGCTCGTGGTGGGCATGGCTGTGGCCGGGGATGCCGTACTCCGAGTCGAGGCCGCTGATGGAGATTCCGCCGAAGCCGCGCTCGCCCACGAAGGAAAAGCCGACGGAACCGCCGCGGGTTTCGGCGGCGCTGCCGGGCACGGTTCCGAAGGCTTCTTCCTCCTCTTCGTGCTCTTCCTCGTCGTGGTGCTCGTCCTCGTGGTCGTGGTCATCGTCCTCGTCGTGGGCTTCTTCCTCGTGCCCATGCCCTTCCTCGTCGTGCCCTTCCGCGGCGTGTAGGGCCGCGGATTCGGCGTAGCCGGGAATGTCGTAGTCGTCCGACTCGCGGGAGAAGGCGTCAACGTGCCATGCAACGTTGCCGCTGCCGCCATCGAGCCGGAAGCTCCCGTTCTTGCCGCTGCCATTGTCGGAGCCGCGCACGTCGAGGGCACCGTGGATTTGCTCCGGCACTTCGCTCGGAATGCGTCCAGTGTGGACATCGACGACGCCGCCGATGGCGCCGGAGCCGTAGAGCAAGGTCGCCGAACCCTTCAGGATTTCCACCCGTTCGGCGAGGAAGGGGTCCACCGTGACCGCGTGGTCGCCGCTGCTGACGGAAACGTCGAGCGTGTCGATCTGTTCTTCCATGATGCGCACGCGCGCGCCGCCGAGGCCCCGAATGACGGGACGGCCCGCGCCTACGCCATAGGCACTGTTGTGGATGCCCGGCTCGTTGCCGACGGTAGCACCGATGGTGTCCACCATTTTGCGTTCGAGTTCGTCGGCCGTTAGCACATCGCTCGCCTGCGCGAGTCCTTCTGCCCCGAGCGGGTGCGCCGTGACGAGGACCTCCTCGATTTCCGGCGGTTGTTCCGTGGGTGCCTCCGCGCCGGACGCGGCCGCCCCAAGGCAGGCTGCGGCTAGGAAAAGTCGTTGCATGCGATTCATGTGCATCTCCAAAGGACCACGAACAGCGCAACGCCCGGGAGGGTTGCGCACTCGAACCTGTCGCGGTCAGGAGATG
>VXPR01000369.1 GCA_009839405.1 Gammaproteobacteria bacterium | reverse complement strand
CGCGGGCGCAAGCCCGCGCAATGGGACGGCGCGAGCGCTGGCGTCGCCCCCGCGTCACCAAACCACCGCACCAGACTTCCACACGTCGAACTGGGCGCGGTTCCGCAGCATGTCTGCCTTCGCCTTGGGGATAGCCTTGCGCCCAAGCTCCGACGCGAATTGACCGAAACACGGCTCCCGAACGCGCACCGGGTCCGCAAGGTCGAACCAAGGAGGAAGGTCGATGCTGCGCTAGACACCGGCTATGGCGCGTGTTGGCTTCGGAGGCCAGAAATCGCTGAAGTGGTTCAATCAGCCCTCCGGCATTTCGATTGCGAGAGATACGACCTGCACGAGTGGGTCGTCATGCCAAACCATGCCCATGTGCTTTTCACGCGGCTGAGGGCGACTCCACTCTCGTCCATCGTGCATTCGTGGAAGTCGCACACGGCGAAGCGGGCTAACGCATTGCTTGGCCGCAGCGGTGCCTTTTGGGACTCCGACTACTTCGATCGTGCCATCCGCAACGAAAGGCACTTTCGCATTGCCGCCGACTACATCCGCGCCAACCCCGTCAACGCCGGCCTATGCGAGGCCCCCGAAGACTGGCGGTGGAGCAGTGCCTACCAACCGTCCGTGCGAGATGCGCGGCCCGTGTATCTGCTTTCTCCTATGCCTCGACCACCGCGAACGGCCGCCCGACTCCGACAACGAACCATGAGGTCCCTCCATGCCAGCTAACGCGATCCAGCCCATTCGTCGCCTGCTCATTGCCAATCGGGGCGAGATTGCCCGGCGGATCATCCGCACGGCGCACGACATGGGCATCGGCACGGTTGCCGTGTATGCGAACGGCGATGCCGGCGCGCCCTTTGTGCGGGAGGCAGACACCGCCATCGCACTCAATGGCCGCACCTCCGCCGAGACCTATCTCGATGCCGACAAGGTGCTGGCCGCCTGCCAGCGCACCGGCGCCGACGCCGTCCATCCTGGCTACGGCTTCCTTTCCGAAAACACGGGCTTTGCCGATGCCGTCACCCGCGCCGGCATCCTCTGGGTGGGGCCGAGCTCCGAAGCCATCGCCGCCATGGGGGACAAGCTCTCGGCCAAGCGCATCATCCAAGAGGCCAACGTACCCACGCTTCCGGCCATCGAACTCGCGTCTGGCCAGGACATCAAGGCCGCGGCGGAGGAAATCGGATACCCGGTGCTGGTGAAGGCGTCTGCCGGCGGTGGCGGTCGCGGCATGAGGGTGGTGGAAAGCCCGGAAGGCTTGGAGGAAGCTGTAACCGGGGCCCGCCGCGAGGCCGGCGCCGCGTTCGGCGACGACACGCTTTTCTTGGAACGCTGGGTCACCTCTTCACGCCACGTCGAGATCCAGATTCTCGGGGACAAGCACGGCAACCTCGTGCATCTGTTCGAGCGGGAATGCTCCATTCAGCGTCGCCACCAGAAGATCATCGAGGAAGCGCCCTCGCCGGCGGTCAGCGAAGATCTGCGCGCCCGCATGGGCGAGGCTGCAGTGTCCGCCGCAAAGCAGATCGGCTACTCCTCCGCCGGCACTGTCGAGTTCCTGCTTGATGGCGACGACTTCTGGTTCCTGGAAGTGAACACCCGGCTGCAAGTGGAGCATCCCGTCACCGAAGAGATCGCTCGACTCGCCCAAGGCGGCGTGCACCGGCAGCTGGACCTCGTGCGCGAGCAACTCCGCATCGCCGAGGGCGAGGAGCTTGGCTATGGCCAAGACGATCTCACCATCGACGGCCACGCCATCGAGGCACGGCTCTACGCAGAGGACCCGGAACGGGACTTTCTGCCATCCCCTGGAACCGTGCTCGAGTGGGCGCCGGCGGAAGGCGCCGCCCGCTACGACTCCGGCGTCGAGTCTGGCAGCCCGGTGAGCCAGGAGTTCGATCCGATGATCGCCAAGGTCATCACCCACGCCCCCACCCGCCGCGCAGCCGCCTCCCGCCTGGCGCGGGCACTTGAACAAACCCGCCTGCAGGGCCTCAGCAACAACCGCGACTTCCTGGTCGCGACCCTTCGCCATCCCGCGTTCATCGCCGGCGACACCACCACGGACTTCATCGAGCGCATCGCCCCGCCCCGGGCACGGGATGTGACCCCGCAGGAAATCACCGACGCCATCGTCGCCGCGGCGATGTACGCCCAAGCCAAGCGGCGGGCGCTGGCGAAGACCCTGAGCGGCTTCCCGAGCGGCTGGCGCAACTCCCGCATGCCCCCGGAGCGCACCAGGTATCGCGTGGGCGACGAGGAAGTCCCCGTCGAGTACCGCTCGCGGCGCGACGGCTCCTTCGAGATGGAAGTCGATGGTGAACCATCCACCGTCGCCGTCTTCCAAGCCGAGCGCGGCACGGTGGACCTCGAAATCGACGGCCGTAGAACTCGCATGTCGGTCACTGAACACGGCGACAACTGGCTCGTCCACGGCCCCTCGGGCGACGTGGAAATCGAGGAACTCCCCCGCCTGCCCATCCCGGGCCTGCTCGACATCAAGGGCGGCCTGACCGCCCCCATGCCGGGCAACGTTCTCGCCACCCACGCTGGAGTGGGTGACAAGGTGCAGGCCGGCCAACTCCTGTTGGTGATTGAAGCCATGAAAATGCAGCACCGAATCACCGCGCCCTTTGACGGCAGCGTCACGGAGGTCCACGTCGCCGCCGGCGACCAAGTGGACAACGGCGCGCTGTTGGTGATGCTGGAGGAGGTTGGGGCCGCCACCGAGTAACGCGGTTGGGCTGGCGGTATGGTTGGGTGGTCGTTTGGTTGGAGGACAAGATGGACATCTACGCAGGAACGGCACGGGGCGTCTTCTCCGTGTCTGGGGGCGGTGCCGAGCAGGTTCACGAGCGCCGTGGCGTGCGGGAGCTTGTGCAAGTGGGCAGGCGACTGTTCGCGGGCACGGGCGATGGACTGTTCGCCTCCGACGATGGTAAGGCGTGGAAGTCGTCGGGACTCGAAGGCCGCGAGGTGTGGCAGGTTCGGGGGGATGGCAACGGGTCTGTCTATGCCGGCACGGCGCCGACGGGCCTGTTCCGCAGCGACGACAACGGCGATAGCTGGACAGAGCTTCCGGCGCTAGCCCGCCTCGCAGAGGAAGGCGGCTGGTGCGTGCCGGTGAAACCGCCGGTGGGGGCAAGGGCCAGAGCGCTTGTAGTTGCGGGAGAGCGCATTTGGTGCGGCGTCGAGGTGGGCGGCATCGCGATCTCTGATGACGCTGGCGAGACGTGGGAGATGGTGCTGCCCGGCGACAATCCCGACCTGCACATGATGTTCCCGCATCCCGCACAACCCGACACGCTCTATGCCTCCACAGGTTACGGTCGGCTCGACGGAGTGGCCGAGATGGTGGAGCCCAATGCCGGCGTCTTCCGCTCTGACGATGCCGGCGCCACGTGGACGTACGCATGGGAGGGCATCACGCCGCGCTACTCGCGACCCATGTGCGTGGATGCCCGCGCCCCCTATGGCCTCACCGTGGCAAGCGCCCCCACCGCGTTCTCGAACCACCGCGAGAATGGCGGCTCAAAGGCAATGCTGTTCCGGTCGGAGGACGGCGGCGAATCGTGGCGCTCGCTGTGCGACGAAGCCCACTCGCCGAGCGCCGCGAACTTCCACGGCCTCACCGTGGATCCAGAAGTGTCCGGCGGTGTCCTGATTGGCACCGACACAGGCGAAGTCTGGCGTGTGAGCAACGATGGTGAATGGCAGCAGTGTGGCAGCGGGATGCCGGCGGTGCTTTCGCTCGCAGCGGTTGTGTAGGACTCGGCCAGTCAGGACGCGAGGCGTCTGGACCCAAGCACCCTATCGTTTCCCACGATGCGTCTCGGGCGCCAGGGTTGCGAATAGCGCAGTAGCGACCGCCAACGCGATGGCGGCGGCCCACATCGGGGCGTCGAGGCCCTGCCAGTCGCCCAAGGCACCGAGCAGGATGGGACCGGCGACGTAGCCGATGTCGCTCAGCATTCGATAGGCGCTCATGGCTGCCGCATTCATTCCGGGTGGAGCTGAGTCTGCCGCGTAGGCTGCTGGAGCTGCCCCGCTGGCGGCGGTTGCGCCGCCCCATACGGCACAGGCGACCAGGAACCAGGCATTGTCGGGCGCGAGGCTGAAGGCCAGCATGGAGGCGGCGGTAAAGAATGTCGCCGGGACGATGACGGACTTGCGCCCGTAGTAGTCCACCAGCGCACCGGCGGGGTAGGTGATGAGCAACCCCAGGATGCTACCGACGGCGAAGCCGAAGCCGATCTGGGTTGCCGTGAGGTCCAGCCGGTCCCGCGCCAGCACCGGCACGACGCTGAACAACGCACCGGTTCGGGCGACCGCGCCGACGAGGCTCAGCGTGCAGGTGAGCAGAAAGCCCACATTGGCCGCAAGCACGCGAAGCTGCTGGCGCAGGGGCAGGGCGGTGCCACCTTGCGCGTCCGCGTGCGCCGATGGGCGGGTTTCCGCAACGCCAAACCATGCCACCGCGGTGACAACGCCACTCGCGACGCCGTAAACCAGAAACGGCACGTCGAGCCCAAACCGTTCGGCGAGGAAGCCGCCGGGGAACGGCCCGATGCCCACCGCGAACAGGAACGTGCCCTGATAGATGGCCATCGTTCGACCTCGCGTGGCGGTGCGGGTGATGTCCGCCAGCACGATCATCCCCGCTGTCAGTACAACACCAGCACCGGCGCCGGCCACGAACCGCGCCAGCACGAGTTCGGCGTAGCTTCCCGCTACGGCGCACCAGAGATTGCCGATCGCGGAGAGCGCGCCACCGGCGGCCAGCGCCGAACGTCGCCCCAGCCAATCCGCCACCTTGCCGGTGGGGATGCTGAGCAGGACCCGCGCCAGCCCATACACGGCCACCGTCGCACCGATCGCCGCCTGCGACACGCCGAACGACTGCGCATACAGCGGCAGCACCGGAATCACCGCCCCAAAGCCCAGTTGGTTGACGGCGATCAGCACGCACATCCATACGAGGACGCGTCTCGCGTTCGGATCCTTGCTGACCAACGGCCTTTCGTTACCTCGTCATTGCGCCGGGGGATTGCGCGAGAGCTTGTGGAGGCATTCTCCCCTAACGCGGCGCGTCGTTGTGTCCGACGTCGCCCGCTGAGTGGGGATGTGCAAGGAGGTGGGCAGCGGGGGGACATTTCGAGTGTTCAGGGCGTTAGGCTTGCTCTTTGGGTAACGGGTCGCCATTTGGCGGACCTCATTCGTCTATTGCCTTCCGACGCCTCCTCCGCACGATCCCATGGCATGTTTGCGCCGCTCGCCGTGCGCGACTTCCGCCTTCTGTTCCTGGGCCTGCTGATCGCCCATGCACTGAGCCCGTTTCAGTTCGTGGCCCAGATCATCTGGGTGCAGGCGAGCGCAGAGGCGGACCTGCGCATCGTGCTCGTGGGCCTCATCGCGGCGGTGCGGGGCGGCGGGATGCTGCTGTTTGGCCTCTACGGCGGGGCGCTGGCGGACCGCTTCGACCGCCGCCAACTGTTGATCGTCACGCAACTCGCGGCGCTCGGCTTCAACATCGCCATCGGTGTGCTGATGATCGTCGGCGACGCACAAGGCGCCAACCTCGTCGTTTTCTATGGCCTCGTGTTCTTCTCGTCGGCGCTGGCGTCCATCGATGCACCTACCCGGCAGGCGATTGTCCCGGACATTCTTGGGCGCGAGCGCACCACTGCCGGCATTGCTCTCAACGCTGCTGGCGGCCAGGTGGCGTTGCCGGTGGCATTGGTGGGCACCGGCTTCGTCATCGATGCGTTTGGCCCTGGTGTGGGTTACCTGGTCGGTGCGTTCGGCCACTTGGCGGAGGTATTCGCCCTGCTCCTCATGCGCCACCGCACCGAGCGCCGACACCATGCTGGGCGGTTCAGCTTCGGGGCGGCGCTGCAGGACATCCGCGAAGGGCTGGCCTACACCCGGGCTGAGCCGAGGATCCTCTGGGTGGTGGTGCTCTTGGTGACAATGATGGGGCTGGGCTTCCCCGCCGTCGCCAATCTCGGCCCCACCTGGATCACCACGGTGGTGGGCGTGCCGGTTCGAGATTTCGGCATGGTGGCGGCCACCTGGGGCATCGGTGCGCTGCTCGCATCGGGGCTCATGGCTCGCTTCTCCCGCTACGAGCGCAAGGGGCGTATCGTGGCCTTGAGCACCGTGGGCTTTGGCCTCTCGTTCCTCGTATTCGGCGGCGGCCACACCGTTGCCAACGCGGTGATCGGCAACTTCGGCTTGGGCATCGCGATGGCCACCTCGCAAATCGCCGGTACGGCACTGATCCAACTCGTGGCCCCGCCCAACCTTCGGGGCCGCGTGATGAGCGTTCTCAACCTCAACATGGGCATCGCCCAGATCGTGACCTTGCCGCTCGCTGCCCTGGGCCAATGGGTGACCCTGCAAGCGCTGTTCCCCGTCCTCGCATTCACGCTGCTCGCAGTAACCGTGGCAATCCTGCTGCTG
This sequence comes from Gammaproteobacteria bacterium, assembly GCA_009839405.1. Lineage (GTDB taxonomy): Bacteria > Pseudomonadota > Gammaproteobacteria > Pseudomonadales > Azotimanducaceae > VXYL01. Next base: position 871 of record VXPR01000369.1, on the reverse strand, counting down.
CGCCCGGTGGTTTGGCGCAGCGAGGTGTCTGCCTGAAGGTTTGCTGGGAAGCAAGCGCTGCTTTTCCGGGACGGCTTGGCTTGGGGCAAGAGGCGCGTCCCAAGACAACGGTTTCTGCGGCGCTGGTAAACCAGATCGCGGTGGCGTGACGGACTTCTAGAGTGTACACTTGAAAGTGTCACTTTGGGATGGCGAACCAGACGAAGATGGACGTTACTGCAAAGGGCCTCAGGACACGCATCGGCGAAATTCTGGACTGCGTGGAACGTGGGGAACAGGTCACCGTCACCTATCGGGGCAAACCGCGGGCACGGCTCGTTCCCATTGATGCGGGCGAAGCGAGATGCACGGGCAGCGGCGATGATCCGGCCTTCGGCATGTGGCGCAACCATGACGAGAAGGCGGACGTTGCCTCCTACCTGCGCGGCCTGCGTCATGGGCGCTTTGATGCTGGTTGACACGGATGTCCTGATCTGGTCCTTCCGTGGGCGAGAGTCCGCTCGTGCGGCGATTGACGAGGCGAGTCCCGTCGCGCTTTCCATCATCACCTACATGGAACTCGTCCAAGGCGTCCACAACAAGGTCGAACTTCAACGGCTTAGAGCGAGTATCCGCACACAGGACTGGCAGATTGCCGGACTGACCGAAGAAGTGGGCGCGCGTGCGACGACATACGTTGAAGCGTACGCGCTCTCTGACGGGCTTGGCTTGGCGGATGCGCTCATCGCCGCCACCGCCACCCTGCGAGGCGATGCGCTCCTGACGGGGAACACGCGTCACTACCGCTGCATTCCCGGCCTAGTGCTCGTCTCCTATGTGCCCGATTGACGTGGGCAGGGAATGACGTGGCGTTTGTATTCGACCCTGCGAC
>VXPR01000246.1 GCA_009839405.1 Gammaproteobacteria bacterium | reverse complement strand
GCCCCCCCCGGCCGCCCCCGTCCCCTCCCCCCCCCCCCGGGCGGGGGGGGGGGCCGTGGCCCCCCCCCCCCCCCCCGCGCCGACAGGCGCGCAGGCTGCCAGGAAATGCGCTTGCGCGCCGACGCGCCTGCGGCGCGTTGCGAGGGCGAGACGCCCTCGCCCCCAAAGGCCCCGTGCCGACGCGGCAGTGTCGGTCGCCGAATCCATCGCTGCGCTTGAAGGCGTCCCCGCCTCGCGCATGCCGCAATTCTGGATCGGAGCCCCTTCCTGTCACTCCCCCCTCGCGGGGGAGAGAAAAGCGTCCTCGCCTTTCTCGGAGGGGGGGCCGCCGAAGGGCTGCGATGAATCCTGTTGGCTTGGCCTTTCGGCGCCCCCCTCCGAGAAGGGCCGAGGACGGGCGGGGACGAGCCCGTCCCCTACAGCGCCGCTGTCAGAAGGCCCGACCCGTTGTCCAACCTACTCCACCGCGGCGTACACCATGTTCTGCAACGTCTGTTGAATCCAGGGTGGCGCGCCGATGCGTTGGGGCATGAACACGGCCACCAGCTCCAGTTGCGGGTCGATCCAGAAGAACGTGCCGGCGGCGCCGCCCCAGTAGTAGCTGCCTGGGGTGAGCGCGCCGCGCGCTGCGCCGTCGGGGGCGATGGCGAAGCCGAGGCCAAAGCCGTCGCCATTCGCGGAATCGGCGTCCGCGAGCAGGTTGGTGGTCATCAGGTCGACCGTGGCGGGGCTCAAAATCCTCGCACCGTCGAGCGAGCCGCCATTGACGAGCATCAGGCAAAAGCGCAGGTAGTTGTCGGCGGTCATTACGAGGCCCCCGCCGCCGGAGAGGAAGGTGACGCCCCGGAACTCCGGGTCCTCCCGAGGCGAGTCCTGCACGATCACCTCGCCGTCCACCACGTAGTGATCCGTTCCGAAGCGGGCGAGCACCGACTCGGGCACATCAAAATAGGAGTCGTTCATGCCGAGGGGCGCAAACAGGCGCTCTCGGAAGAAGGCGTCGAGCGGCTGTCCGCTGACCCTTTCCACCAGGTGGCCCAGCACGTCACTGGAGAAGCCGTAGTGCCAGCGCGTACCGGGCTGAAACAGCAGCGGAATGTCGGCGAGCTTCTCGACCAACTCGCGCGTGTCGTGGGTGAGATAGTCCCAATCGTCGATCAGCTTGGCCTCGCGATACATGCGGTCCACCGGCGTGTCGCCGTAGTAGCCATACGTTAAGCCAGAGGTGTGCATCAAGAGGTGGCGGGCAGTCACAGCGGTGCTCGCCGGCACTTGCTCCCCGTCCTCCAACACCTTCAGTTCCTTCCACTCCGGGAAGTGCATGGAGACCGGTGCATCCAGCAGCAGCTTGCCATCCTCCACCAGCGTCATCGCCGCAACGCTCGTGATGGGCTTCGTCATGGAGTAGATGCGCATGAGCGAATCCATCGCGAGCGGAGCGCCCGTTTCGACATCGAGGGTGCCGACGGCATGCTCGAACACCACGCCGCCACGGCGAGCGATCATGGCCAACATTCCGGGGAACTCTCCCTGCGCCACCAGGCTGTCCATCCGTTCCGCCACCCGCGCCAGCCGAGACTCCGACATGCCAACTTCGGCGGGCGCCGCACGCGGCAGCTCGCCGGCGCTCGCCGCGCCAGCAAGGACCACAAGCGACAGGGCGGCGGCCAAGCGGCCAGCAATGCGGTAGCCCATCAGACTCTCCTCGCTCAATCTCCTTGCCAGTGCGCCAAGTGTGACGCATCGCCAGCGCGTGTGGGCCACCCCCGCTGTTGGGAATGCGAGGGCCGCGTCACTCCCCCCTCGCGGGCGAGTCGAGAATTGCGTCCCCGCTTTTCTCGGAGGGGGCCGCCGACCCACACGCCATACGCCACATCCCCGAACGAAGCCCCCTCCTGCCACTCCTCCTTTCCTTATCTAGCACCATAATGCGAGCCGTGGACGTCACGGCAGAACTCCATCGCGCCGCCGCATCGCTGCGGGCGGGGCAGGCCGCCAGAGCGAAGCGAGCGGCGCAGGGTGTGCTCGCGGTGGAGCCTAGCAATGCCCAGGCCCGCCACCTGCTCGGGGCCGCATATGCCCGCGAGGGCGATTTGCCGAGCGCCATCGAACACCTGCAAACCGCTTCGCGAGCGATGCCCGCGCAGCGTGCCGTGGCGGCGGACCTCGCGGCAGCGTGGCAACGGCACGCGGATGGCCTGTTTGGCGAAGGCCGCGACGACGACGCCCGCGCAGCGCAGCGCGAAGCGATTTCCTGCGACCCGTTCTTCCCCGACATTCGCGCGGCGATCCAGTCCGGCGCAGAAGGCCGCCTGCGCGACGCCGAAACCGGCTACCGAGACGTGCTCAAGGCGGACCCGAACCACATCCACGCCCTCGTGGGCCTCGCCAACATCGCCATCGACCGCAACGCGCCGGACGACGCCGAGCGCCTGCTCGGGCGGGCCATGTCCGTCTCCGCCAACGTCAGCCACGTGCATCGCGCACTAGCCCGCCTAGCCATGAGCCGGTCGCGATTCCCGGAGGCCGAGGCTGCGGCACAGCGCGCGGTGGAACTCAACCCCGAGCTCGCCGAGAGCTGGACGACGTTGGGCACGGTACTGGCGTGGGGCCTCAAGCAAGCGGAAGCGGCAAACGCCTTCGAGCGCGCACTCGCGATCAACCCGAAGCAGCCGCGCGTGCATCTCTCGCTCGGCCACGTCCACAAGGCGCTCGGCAACTCGGATGCGAGCGTTCGCGCCTACCGAGACGCGGTGGGCGCCGACACCGGTCTGGGCGAGGCGTGGTGGAGCCTCGCGGACCTCAAGACGTATCGCTTCACCGACACAGAGCGGAACGCCATGCAGGCGGCGCAGGAACGCAAGGACCTATTCGGCCGCGACCGCGCCGCCCTGCACTTCGCCCTCGGCAAGGCGTTCGAGGACAGTGGCGAGGTGGATCAAGCGTTCGAGCACTACCGCCGCGGGAACGACCTGCGAGCGAGTCACGAGTCGTTCAACGTGGAACGGTTCGAGGCGCAGTGCCAGCGTTTACGGCAGGCGTTTACGGCAACCGCGCTTGCCGAGAAGCGCGGAACGCCGGGGTGCTCGGCAGTCGATCCAGCTCCCATACCCATCTTCGTCATCGGCCTGCCACGTTCCGGTTCCACGCTCGTGGACCAGATCCTCTCGTCCCACAGCCGCGTGCAAGGAACGATGGAACTGCCTCATGTGCTCGGCTACGTGCGCGAGCTCGAACGCGGCGCCGGCTACCCGGACGCCGCCCTGCAAATGACGCCCGAGGACTTACGGGCCTTGGGCAGTCGCTACCTCGCGGAAACCGCCTCCCATCGCGGCGACGCCCCGTACTTCGTGGACAAGATGCCCAACAATTTCCTCCACGTCGGCCTCATCGCCTGCATGTTGCCGCAGGCACTTTTCGTGGACACCCGCCGCCATCCATTGGGCTGTGCCTTGAGCATCTACAAGCAGAACTTCGCTCGCGGCCAGTCCTTCAGCTATCGCCTGGACACCCTCGCCGCCTACTACAAGGGCTACCTCGAAATGATGCGCCACTGGCAGAGCGTGCTGCCGGGCCGCATCCACCGGGTCATCTACGAACGCATGGTGGACCACACCGAAGCCGAAACCCGCCGTCTCCTCGGCCACTGCGACCTGCCCTTCGAGGAATCTTGCCTCCGCTTTTTCGAAACCGACCGCGTGGTCCGCACTGCCAGCGCCGAGCAAGTGCGCCAGCCCATCTACACCGACGCCAAGGAACACTGGCAAGCCTTCCGGCCGCACCTCTCGCCCCTCGAATCGGCCTTGGGCAACGCTCTACAGACCTGGGATGCCTGAAGACCGGCGCCTATGTCCTCATCCGCTTCGCCGTGTCGCTCTTCCCGGAAGCCTCGGAGGCATTTCTGAGAGGACTTCGGTCAACGTCTCTGGAGAGAGCGCGCTTCTCGTGCATGGGCAAATCGTCTAACACGTTGATTCTTTGACAATCTGAATCGAAGTCGGGGCCCTGGGGGCGAGGGCGTCTCGCCCTCGTACGCGCCGACAGGCGCGCAAGTCGCGGAAAAAGATGTGCAGCGCGGATCGCGCCTTACGGCGCGTGGGAGGGCAAGATGCCCTCCCCCCAAGGCCCCTTCTGGCATCTTTGAAGGTGGGAGAAGCTGCCCTGAAGTGTTGCTTCCAAGCTGGGTGGTGTACATTGCCGCAATCCGTCGCTGTCGGCTGGAGGAACCATGCGGAAGTCGCGAAGGGCGCAGGGCCGAGAGATCAGCGCACCCAACGATCCAAAGTTCGGGCAGTTCCCGCTCTCCAAGCTGGCGGTCGCCGTTGCCGCCGCGTCAGGGCTTGGCGTTGCGCCGTCTCTTCACGCCCAGGAAGCCTCGGCTTCAGCGCCAGCGCTTGAGGAAGTGATCGTCACTGCGCGCAAGCGGGAGTCCAACATTCAGGACACGCCCGTGAGCATTCAGGCGTTCACCTCGGACGATCTCGAACGGATGGACCTCGACCGGTTCGAGGATTTCGCCGATCAGTCGCCGTCGCTTTCCTACATCAGCGCCGGCCCCGGCACGCAGCTCATGCACATTCGCGGCGTATCGGATGGCGGCATCCCGCATGTCTTCCGCACCAACGATGCGACCACCAGCTATTACTTGGATGAGCAGCCGGTGAATGGGCGGGCCGGCGGTGCGCCGGACCTGCACCTCTACGACATCGAGCGCATCGAGGTGCTGCGAGGGCCGGAGGGCACCTACTACGGTGCAAGCTCGGTCTCTGGCACGGTGCGGATCATCACCAACAAGCCCGACACAGAAGAGACCGCCTACGGCTTCGATCTTGCCGGCGGCAGTATCGCCCACGGCGACACCACCTACACGGCGGAGGGCTTCGCCAACCTGCCGCTGTCGGATCGGGCCGCGGTTCGCGCCGTCTTCTGGCACGACAAGTCGAACGGCTTCGTGGACAACATCGAGCAGGACTTCACCTACAGCAACGGCGTGACGGTGAACAACCGGCAGTGGGCCGGCGAGGACTACAACCAAGAGGAAACAACCGGCGGCCGCATCGCCCTTAGCTTCGATTTGAGCGAGGATTGGCAGGCGCTGGGCACGGCCATGACCCAGGCCACCAAGACTGTGGGCGCATGGGATCACGACCCCACCCGGCACGGCGACCTCGAAGTGACCCGGCGCGGCCCGGAATACACGAATCTGAACCACGCCCAATACGCCTTCACCCTCACCGGCGAGACGGGCATCGGCGATCTCGTGTACGCGACGAGCTACTACGACCGCGACGACCTCGCCGTGAACGATTATTCCGACTACGTCGAATACGCCTCGTTCGGGAGCTGGGTGCAGCAGCACGCCTGCGAGAACTTCTACTGGTATGGCTTCACCGGCTGCGCCGACCCGAGCATCTTCTTCGAAAGCGAAGCCAACGCCAGCCGCTGGTCCCACGAACTCAGGATGGCGTCCACCGGCGAAGGCCGTTTGAACTGGATTGGAGGCATCTACTCCGAGACCGGGCGCTACGACGGTTATCTGTTCTGGGAAATGCCGGGCATCAACTTCACCAGCGGCCCGGCGGAGTACTACGTCAGCCGCGACGGCGGCACGCCGCTGCCGCTCGAGTGGTGGAGCTGCCCCGGCTGGAAAGGCACGAACAGCTATGCCGCGGCGTTTGGCGACGTGTCCTGGGACTTCACCGATCAACTCACCCTCGCCGCAGGGATGCGCGTGTTCCGCGCCGACGACGGCGAGGGCAGTGGCTGGAGTTGCGGCTATCCGTGGGAGCCCAAGGAGTACGACGCAGACCAGCCGGGCGAATCGGACACCGACCAAACCCTCAAGTTCAGCGCCCAGTACGACCTCTCCGAGGACGTACTGATCTACGCTGCCTACGGCGAAGGCTTCCGTCGCGGCAGCCGCAACCCCAACGTCACCCACCCGGAGGTGCCGGAGTTCTACGAATCCGACTTCAGCCGTTCGTGGGAGGTAGGCTGGAAGTCGACGATGGCCGAGGGTCGGGTGGTGCTGAACGGCGCCGCCTACTTCATCGACTGGGACAACTTCCAGACGGTCCTCTACGACCTCCTCACGGTGCCGTTCAACTTCCGTCGCAACGTGGAAGGCGCCACCATCCGGGGCGTCGAAGCCGACCTCACGGCGGTGCTGAGCGAGAACTGGACGCTCACCGGCGGCCTCGCCTTCAACCGCGCGGAACTCGTGGGCGACTTTGCCACCATCGCCCGAGAACCTCGCTTCGTCTATGCCGCCGAAGGGCGCCGCCTCGCGCACACGCCGGAGTGGAGCGCGTCGGTGGGCCTCAGCTACGACCGCCCCTTGAGCGGCAACCGCGCCGTGTATGGCCTCTTCAACTGGTCCTTCACCGACGAGCGCTGGAACCTGCTCGCGCGCCAGAGTGAACAGCCACCGGTGCTCATGGACGCCTATTCCCTCGTCAACGTCCGCGCCGGCATGGACTTCAACGGCGGCGCCTGGGGAGCGGAGCTCTTCATCACGAATCTGACGGACGAGCGAGCGCAGATCTTCCAGAACTCGGGCTACTACGACTCGCGCATCACCACCAACCGGCCGCGAACCATCGGCATCCGGCTGAAGGTGCGCTCCTAGCGGCCTACCGTCTCGCGGTAAGGCTAGGCGAAGGAACGGCGTGGGCGTTCACGGCACCGTCATCGACTGCGACTCCCATGTGATGGAGCCGGCCGACCTATGGCAGCGCTATCTCGAACCCGCCTATCGGGACCGCGCGATTCGGATCGAGGAAACCGACGGCGTCGAGCAACTCGTCATCGGCGAGAAGGTCGTGCTCGAACGGGTGCTCGCGGGCTTGGGCGGCGCCAACATCGACCGCCGCAAGCTCTTCACCGAACCACATCGCTACATCGACGGCTGCCCACCGGCGAGCTACGACCCCCACGAACGGGCCAAGCTGCTCGACAGTTGGGGCGTGGACCGAGGCGTGCTCTTCCCCACGATCGGCATCCTGCCGTTCCCGGAAGAAGACGTCGATCTCGCCTCCGCCTACTGCCGCGCCTACAACACCTGGCAAGCGGAGTTCTTCCAGACCATCCCCGACCGCGTGGTGCCCATCGCCACCGTCAACTGGCACGACGTAGGTGAAGCCGCCAAGGAACTCGACCGCTGCCTCGCCCTCGGCTTCCGGGGCCTGTTCGTGCCACCGGAAACCATCGCCGGCAAGAGCCCGGGCGACGCCCATTTCGACCCTCTGTGGTCGCGCTGCCAGGAAGCGGGAATCCCCGGCTGTCTGCACGTCATCGTCCGATTCGACGGTGCCGCAGCCCCCTTCGCCGGCTGGCGCTC
>VXPR01000455.1 GCA_009839405.1 Gammaproteobacteria bacterium | reverse complement strand
CGGGGTCTAGTTTGGCGTGCGGCCATAGCAAATCGCTATGGGCGCCCCCCCGCCCCGCTGCCCCCCCCCCCGCGCGGGGGAGTCGAGAAAGGCCGTCCTCGGCCTTTCTCGGAGGGGGGGCTAGGTTGGGGATTTGGGCGATGCAAAAAGAAACCGGGAGCAATTGCCCCCGGTTTCTTTCGAGCCGTTAAGCCCGAGGCTAGGTTTAGAACCTTGCCTGGCCTGACACCAGCACCCGCGTTTCGCCGACCTGGTAGAACCTTCCGTCGACGCGTTCTGCCGAGAGTTCGAGTTGCGTTCCGCCCAGCAGGCCGCGCATCAGGCCGTAGCGGACGCCAACCCGGATTCGCTGGTCCTCGTTGCCGGTCACGTCGAACTGGCTGAACGGGGTCACGAGGCCCGGCAGGGACTTCAGGCCGAAGCCGTAGCCGAGCGCCGCGTCCATGCCCCAGGTCTGGCGATCCTGGAAGCCGAACCGGGCCACATCCTGCACGTCCCGATGCTCATCCCAGAAGAGGTCCGAGCTGTCTGCGGAGCCGCCCCAGCGGGGTGCCAGCCGCAGGGTGATCCCGCGGCCCGCCGCGCCCGGCTCGAAGCTCGCCGCCACGGTGAACCCGCTCTCGCTGTAGCCTTCGCCGCTGTGCATCGCCAGCACCCGGCCCTTGGCCTCTAGGCCAAAGCCCGACTCGGCATTCGCAATCCGCAGGCCGCCGGCAAGCTCGATGCCGCCGCCGGTCTGGCCGTCGCCGCCGTCGAACCGGCCGCTCACCTCCACGAAGGGCGTGGCGCTCTCGCCTTCCCAGGCAGCCTCAAGCCCCAGCCGCAGGCGCGAGACGCTGGCCGAGAGCCCGTCCACTGCCTGTATTCCGCTGTCCGTCTCCAGGCTCAGGAACCCGGCGTCGCCCCGCAGGGCAAGGTCCGCCCCGCCGAACTGCATCGCCAGTGCCCGTCGCAGCCCGCCAACAGCCAGCGTCATGGAAAGATCGCTGCTCTCGGAATCCCCGCTCACGTGCATCCGCGAAAGATCCGCCTCGCCGGAGCCAAAGCCACCGACCACCCAGACGTCCATGTCCTCAGACACGTCGATCTTGGCGTAGGGATGGAAGCTCGTCACCGAGGTCTCCAAGGTGCCGCCGCCGTCCACAGCGCCGCTGAAGCCGTAGTCCGCCTCCGAGCCCATGCGAGACACCGACACCCCGGCCAGCCAGCCATCCCCGCGCGCATCCACGCCGAGGAAGCCCGCCGAGGAACTGCCGTCGTAGTTCCCCTGATCCGGCTCGCCCTCGAAGCTCTGCAGGTCGCCAGCGCCCCAGACCGCGAACGCCATGTCGCCGGCGCCCACCGCGTTCAGCGGCATGTTGAACGCCGTGCCGGAGAACATCCGCTCCGTCGTCAGCGCGCTGTTCATCGAGTAGCGGTCGTCAAACCCCTGCCCGGCCCAGCCATTGCGCCCGCCGAACCCGTCGTTCTGCCACAGCGCCATGAGGTCGCCCTCGTACGCCTGCGGCGAGAATCGCTGCCCGGCGAAGGTCATCGTTCCCCCGCCCCCGGCGGTGAGGTTGAAGCGCGAGCCAATCACGTTCGCCGTGCTCGAAAGCATCGCCCGACCAATCCCCGCCAGGGCATCGTTCAGCACCGCCTTCTCGACCTGGTCCGTGCCAACCTCCACCGTAAACGACACCTCGGCACTTCCCGCCGGGTTGGTCGCCGTCACAGTCACCTGCGCCGTGCCCTCGCGGTCGGAAGTCACCATCAGCATCGTCCCGGTCACCGAGGCCCGCACCACGCTCGTGTCCGACGAACTTGCCGCAAGCGTCGGCTCGAAGCCGCCAAACAATCCGGCAATGTCCAGATCCCACGTGAATCCGCCAGCCACCATGCGCACGTCGACAATCCGCCCCTGCACCACCGGCCGCGCCGCGAACACCTTGTGTCCCGGATCGTCCGCCAGCGCTGGATGCGCGACGCTGGCCGCGTTCCCCGGCACGTCTGTGATCATCCCGCCGTTCAGCGCATTGGCCTCCACGCTCACGCCGTCCGCGTCGAAGTCGCTCTGGGCCACCACATAGCTGCACATCAGCGCCGCCATGTCGTCCATGCCCTGCGCACACATCGCGTCGCGCATGTTCGCGCCAATCACCAGCGGCAGCATGGGCGAACCCTCGACGCGCACGTCCTCGTCGAACGTCACCGTCACCTCGATGGTCTCGCCCTGGTCATAGGCATCGCCCGAAGCCGGCGAAGAGCTGATCATCGCCCCGCTCACCATCGGCGCCACGCCATCCACCATGTGCGCGGCCTGCGCCGGCACCGCCGGATGCGCCACCATCGCGGCCAGGCCGTTGGCGTCCGCGATCATCCCGCCGTTCAGCGCCAGCGAGTTCGCGAGTGCCGAAATGCCGTCCTCGTCGAGATCGCCCATCTGCACCATGTAGTTGAAGGTGAGCGTGTCGGATCCCGAACCTCCGGTGAGCGCAGCAGCCGGCCGATCGTCGCCGATGCTAAGCATCAACGTCGGCGCGCCTTCCACGTTCACAGCCTTGCTGAACATCACCGCCACCTGAATCGTGTCGCCGACGATGTAGGTGTCGTCGTCGCCCGCATCGGAGACGGGCGCAGCGCCCACGATCACCGCAGCGATGGCATCCACCAAGTGGCCCTTCTGCGCCGGCACCGCCGGATGCTCCACCGACACGTTCAGCCCGTTCGCGTCCTGAATCGAGCCGCCGTTCAGCGACAGCGCGTTCGCATTCGCCGAAATGCCGTCGTCGTCGAAGTCGCCGGACTGCACCGTGTAGGAGAACAGCAGCGACGGGCCGCCGCTGCCGCCGGCGAAGGAAGCGTTGCGCTCCATGTCGCCGATCTGCAGCGCCAGCCGGGGCGCGCCCGTGACCGTCACCGGCTCGCCGAACAACACCGCCACCTGAATGGCGTCGCCCGTGATGTAGGTGTCGTCGTCGCCCGGGTCGGAGGCAATCACTGCACCCGTCACCATGGCAGCGATGCCGTCCACCTTGTGCGCCGCATCGGCCGGCAAGGCCGCGTGCGAAAGCGAAGCCACCAGGCCGTTGAGGTCCTGCACCTCGCTGCCGGTGAGCTGGTCGGCCAGCACCGAGACGCCGTCCGTATCCTCCTCGCCGCGCACCGAATAGCTGAACCGCAGCGTGTCCGTGCGGTCGCCGCTCTCGTAGTACGCCTTGCGTCGCAAGTCGCCCATCTGGAAGTAGAGCCGCAGCGTGCTTTCCGCATCTGCAGCGACCGTCACTGGCTCCGTGAACTGCACGGAGAACACGATGTCCTCGCCGAAGGTGTAGGTGCCGGCGTTGGCCGGGACCGACGAGATGAACACCCTCTCGACGCTCGGCGCCTGCGCGTCCACCTCATGCCCAGGGAAGCTCATGGCCGCGTTGTTGCCGGCGTCGTTGCCGCCGGCATCCTCGATGCGGCCCATCAGCGCATTCGCCGCGATGCTCACCGCCCCGTTGTCGCCCGCCTTCACCGTGTAGGTGAAGGTGAGCGTGTCGGAGTTGTCGCCCGACGCATACGCGGCCGTCTCCGTCGCCGAACCGATCGTGAGTTGCAGCTCGGCGGCACCGGTGCCCGTGTTGACATCCACCGCTTCATCGAACGTTACCGTGGCGGTGATCGTGTCGCCTTCCAGATACGTCTTGGCGTCGCCGAGGCTGATGCTGGCTACGGACGGTGCCTTCGTGTCCACCGTCTGGGCCGTGCTGGCCGCCACCAAGGGGTGGTCGACGTCCGCCGGGTTGCCCGCCGCATCCTCAAGCGATGCCTCCAAGGCGTCCGCCGCAATCGTCACGTCGCCGTTGTCGCCGGCCGCGACGGTGTAGCGGAAGACGTACTCGTCGTCCAGGACCGTGGCCGCGGGCGACTGCAGCGTCGCGGTTCTTTCCTCGCCGCCGATCAGGATCGTCAGCTCCGGCTCATCCGCGAGGGTCACTCGCCTGACTGGCTCGGAGAACGACGCAGTCACCTCGATCGTCTCTCCTGCGACATAAACGCCGCCGGTTTTCGGGGTGATCGTGAGCGGCGGCTCAAGCTCCGGCGCGAGGGCGTCAACCCTTACCGAGCTCGGCAGGTTGATGGTCACGCCGTTGAAATTCACACGGCTACCGTCCTCGACGCTGACCGTACCGCCCCCTTGGAGCGTCCCGGTAATCCCGTTCGCGTCTTGGTCGCCGCTGACCACGTCGTAGTTGAACACCAAGTTGGTTCGCACAGTACCGGTAGAGGAGAAACTCCCCTCTGCGTTCACTCGCCGGTCGCCGCCTTCCTCGAAGCTCAGCAAGAGCTGTGGTCTGCTCGTGAACGTCACCGCCGGGCTTAGCGGCACGTCTATGCGAATCGTCTCGCCACGCCTGTAGTAGTCACCCGACACTGGCGAGCTACGAACGACTGGCGCGCGCACGGGGCTGACGCTCGGCGTTTGCTCTGAATCGCCCTCCAAGATAGGCGCAACGGCTTGATCGCCGCTGATCGACCCGTCCACTCTATGGCGACCGCTTTGCGTACTCGCCCACGTCCTAAAGCCACAATCCGCATCGCATCCATTACCCGCGATGTCTTTGATGATCGCTGCATCATTGTGTTCGCTCGGATCCAACGCTGTGGACTCATCATTCTTCAGTAGTGACGTCACCTGTATCCCATTGCGATCCGTGTCCCCAGCCTGGACTCTGTACTCGAAGATGAGATTCCTTTTCCCGCTCAGGGCTTCAAAACTAGCGTACGCGTTGGCCGTACCCGCATTGCTGTCCGTTATGTCCAAACCGAGCTTTGGCGCGGAGTTCTCGTTGACCGTGACATCTTCGCTCATGGTGACCTGAATCCGAATAATGTCATCCTCGCCGTAGTACCGCTGGCCGTCGCGGCCAGTTGCGCTTGGCGCGGGCGCAGGCAGAAGCGTGACAGATGCGATCGCCGGCCGCGTGGTATCGACCGTTGCACTTCCAGTAAGCGACTTGGTGATCTTCGTCGTGCGCGATCTGCCACTCACACTTGGGTGATCCGGGTCGTTTATCCAGCCTCTGCCTTCACATGTATAGTCGTACGTTGTTGTTGTACCGCGCTGCGTCGCGGCGGAACACGCCGGCGGTGCGGTATCGGAACTTCCACTCCCCGTTGTATCGCTACCGTCTAGTACTCGGTCCCCGTCGTCGGGAAGCGCGATTCCAGACACGCTTACTGTACCGTTATAGGATTTGCCCGCCAACGGGATCGTCACCGTTTGACGCACCGCAGCAGTTGTACTTAGTGCGAGAGTGCTCTCGTCACTTACGCTTACATCACTCGAACCAATCCTTACCGCGAGCGATACATCCGAATCGCTATCGGTGACAGTTACTTCCTCGCTGAATAAGACATCGAAGGTAATCGTGTCCGCGAGACCGTAGATACTCTTGACGGTGCCGCCCAGGGAGATTCGATCGAGTGTCGGGGCAGTAGCATCCGCATATTGGTCTCCCGAACTGCCATTCTCGGGAATCGCCTTCAAGTTGACCCGGGTGCCTGTCTTATAGGCTGCCGTTTCATCCACCTTCGGGTTAATGCCGGTTGTAGCACCAAAATCATCGTCGGGAGGTGGATTGGCGGCCTCGTCGGTCACGCCGTCCAAGTCGACGGAAGTCAGCTTAACCGTGGCGGTGGTGCCCCCGTTCCGGTCGCCGAAGTTGGCTGCTACTATCGGATGACGAAATTCAACGACCCGGCCAGTTACCGAAGCGTACACTGCACTGTTAGCGCTAGGCGCCGTGGTGCCCGGAGGTGTGATCGAGATAGTGGCGGTCGGCGCGCCCGTAACCTCAACGTCTTCCGAGAAGGTGACCTGCACGACTATGTTGCTTCCTTCCTCCACCTTTGGGATCCTGATCGTCGCGCTCGTGATCGTTGGCCGTACGGCGTCGACGTTCACATCCGGAAACCGCTGAGCCGCAAACGCTGGCGTGGCGTCGTTGCCGAGATCATCACGAATGAACGCATAATTCAACGGGTTCGCCGGTGTGGAGAGCGCGCCTAACCACCCCTCCGCGACGGTGATCATGCAGGTCAGCGTCTCACCGGCCGACGTTGGATTGGGGCAGCTAGCGGACGTCGGGGTGCTACCGATGTTCACGCGCAGCGATACCCCACGTGCCCCTACGGTCTCCGACGACACTGGGAGGGACTCATCGAACGTCACTACGAACGTGATCTGGTCGGTTCTGGGGCTACCGGTACTTACCCCATTGACGGTGCTACCCGACTCAGGGTTGGTAATGCGGATTTTGGTCACCTGAGGCCCTCGCGTATCCACCCTCCGTTCGCTTGCAGGGCGGCCCGCCAGCTTTTCCGCAACCGTCGATTCCCAGCCCGTCGCCAAGCCCGGATTGCCGTTCAGGTCGGCAAGCGCATCGACTCCTGTCAGCTTGAGTCCGAATGATCCGTTGTCGCCCGCCACTACCCCATAGCTAAACGTAACCACGCCATTAGTCGTACTGATGTAGCGTGCGATTCGTTCTGCGTTTTCGAGCACTAGCGTTGCGCCCATCGTGCCGGAGTTCGACAATGCCGTCTCTGCGTTGGTGCCGTCTCCGAACGTCAGCGTTAGACCAATCGTACTGCCAGCATTGAAGCCGACGCTGTTTACAACCCCGGCGACCCCGATGCTGTTAAGCATCAACCGAACCCCGTCCACTGGGACGGCCGGGCTCGGGGTAAACGCGTCCAGAGTGCGATCTACGACGCCACTCCCGCCCAGTTCGGCGCCCGCGGCCACTGTGATGTCCCCCGTATCCCCTTCCCTTACGAGGTAGCTGCACAGCAGCCTTCTAGCGTTGGTCGAATCCCCGGCACAAGTTGCCGTGCGGTTCTGCGTACCAGTCAGGAAGGGCAGCGTCACATTGCCTAGGGTTGCTGTGAGATCCGCGTCGTGATCAAGCGCAAACGTTATGGTGTCTCCAATGATGTACACGGATGGGCTCGTCGCACGCGTCGCGATGGGTCCACCACTCGGGTCGGAAATGAGCGAAATGCTGGTAATCGTCTGCGCCATCGCCGCCGACCCGACCGCACACAGGAGCCCCCCAAACAAGACCGGCAACGCCCTTCGGATCGAGGGCGTCCGGAAGGAACCAAGCCCACCAAAAGCCGACCGCGTCAGCTTCAGAACGGAACCAAGCGCGAATTGCACGTGCGGATCTCCCCGAGACGCGTTACTCGAAGGCACGGAGCATAGCGAACGCAGGGGCGGCTTGCAAAGCGAAAGTTTGGGGTTTTTTTCAGGCTTTGATTCGCCCCCACCACAACATCTTGTGCCTCCACCCCGATCGCACCCCAATATCCGCCATTCGCG
>VXPR01000564.1:980-7453 GCA_009839405.1 Gammaproteobacteria bacterium | reverse complement strand
TTTTTTTCCCGCCCACCCCCGCACCGGGCGGGCGTCGGCACGCAAAATGCCACCCCCCCCGAGGGCCGGCCCGCCTTGTCCACGCACTAGCGCGCCCTGACGGGCGCGTCCGCAGTTTGCTCGCGCGAGCTGCTAGCGTTCGAGATACTGCAGCTTGTCGGGTACGTCGCGCCATTCGGCCTCGTCGTCAGGCGCGTCCTTCTTTTCTGTGATGTTGGGCCAGACCTCGGCGAGTTCGGCGTTGAGTTCCAGGAACTGCTCCTGCCCTTGGGGGATCTCGTCCTCGGAATGGATGGCGTCCACGGGGCATTCGGGTTCGCACAGGGCGCAGTCGATGCACTCGTCGGGGTGAATGACGAGCATGTTGGGGCCCTCGTAGAAGCAGTCCACCGGGCACACTTCCACGCAATCCGTGAGCTTGCACTTGATGCAGCTATCGCCGACGACAAAGGTCATTCAGGCAACCGACACTGGTCCAAAGGGCGCGCATTCTACCCAAATCCTCATGGAGGGCACGCTCACACGCACCAAGGCGGCACGGGACCGTCAGGAGCCGATCAGTGGCTTCGGGTCCACTGGCTTGCCGTCGCGTCGCACTTCGAAATGAAAGCGGCGACTCAAGGCGTCGCCTTCGATGGCCGCCAGCACCTGGCCCGCCTGCACCGCTTCGCCTTCGCGCACCACCGGTGCGACGTTCAAGCCATAGGCCGCCAGATATTGATTGCTGGCCTTGACGATCACCAAGTGGCGAAAGCCGCCAAGGCCCGGGCCCGCATACATCACCACGCCCCCGGATGCCGAATACACCTTCGCGCCGGCCGTAAGCACGTAGTCCTGTCCGAGATTGCCGCGGCCGAAGCCTTGGGTGGGGCGCACTCCCACTGGATGTCGCCAGCCACGGGTCGCACCGGCGCGGGCCGGCGGCGCCTCAGGCGACGCTGCGTTGGCCTTGGGCGCAGAAGCCGTGGCTCTCGTGGGGGTGGTGGCTGCTGCCTGCGTGCGAGGGGCCGGTTTGGCTGGTCTTGTCTCCGCGGTCGCCGGCGGCGACGGCTTGCTCGGCTGCGTTCGAGCGGCCGTCGCCGGCTTGCTGCGATCGGCGGTTTGCGCTGGCGCTGCCTTGCTGTGGCGCGCGGTCGTCTGCGGTGACTTCACCGGCCCAGGCGGCGGAGCGCGAAAGCGCGCGCCCTCTTTGACCCGCAGGTTGAGCACGTCGCCCGGATAGATGGTGTACGGGTCACGGATGTTGTTGGTCGCGGCAAGGTCGCGGTAGTCAAGCTGATAGCGCCAAGCGATGGCATAGAGGGAATCCCCCCGACGCACCGTATACGTGTTGGGCCGCACCGACACTTGTGTCGCGGCGGAACGGTCCGCCACCGGCGCTCGCGAATGCGGCGTGCAGGCCGGCACCGCGAGCGCGGCCACTGCGGCGGCCACCGCTACGGCCAAGCCGCCGCGCCACGCTACGCGCACGGTCACCCGGCCTTCCTGCCGGCTGCCAACAGCGCGAGCGCAACCACAGCGCCCAGGGTCGCCACGCCGAGAGTCGCCATCAACGACTGGGCTTCAGCGGTCGGGAACACCACGGCTCCTTCGCTGCGCCACGGCCAGAGCCGAAGCAGGGAGCCCGCCATCAACCCCGTCACGAAGCCGAGAACGGCTTGGCGCCGCGTCGCCAGCAAGCGCGCCAGGAGGCGGGACGAGAGCATCAAGCCCACCGCCATGCCGGCGGCCAATACCGCGAGGTCGCCAAGGTTGCGCTCATGCACCGCTGCCAACACGGGAGCGTACAAACCCAGCAACACCAGTACGAAGGCACCCGATACTCCGGGCACGATCCATGCGGTGGCGGCCAGTGTCCCGCCACCGAACAACGCCCACAGCCTCGCGCTCCCGCCGACCTCCGGCAGGCCGCTGCCGGAGGCGATCACGAGGCCCAGGGCAAGCCCCGGCACACCAAGCGCGAGCAGGCACAGCGGCTTTGACTGCAACGCCACCCCGCCCGTCGCGACGATCATCAGGCCAAACAGGAAGCTCCAGGCCAGTGCCGGACGAGTCGCGAGCACCCAGACGAGGAGCTCCGCCATCGCCAGCAATCCCGCGGCCATGCCGGCGCCCAAGGCGACTAGAAATGTCAGGTTGTGGTGCTGCCAGAAAGCCTTCAGGCCGTTTCGCAACAAGCCAAAGGAAGGCGGCGACAGCTTGGCGATGGTGCCCACCAGTTCGTCGTAAATGCCGGTGACGAGGGCAATGGTGCCTCCCGATACTCCGGGAGCCGCCTCCGCCATGCCCATCACCAGCCCTCGCAGACAGACGCCGGCAGCGCCCACGGTCACCGCTGCACTCCTTCGCGGAGCGGCACAAAGCGCACCTTGCCCAAGCGACGACGACGCCAGCCGTCGCCATTGCGCGTAACCACACATAGATCCTTCACATCGCCGTTGCCGACCGGGATGACGAGCCGACCATCCTTGGCCACCTGTTCCAGCAGCGGCTCCGGCAGCACTTCTGCACCGGCAGTCACCACCACGGTGTCGAACGGCCCACGCCCGCGCCAGCCCAAGTTGCCGTCGTCGAGGCGAACGTGGACGTTGCGGATGCGCAAGTCGCGCAGGCGGCGGCGCGCACGTTCCACCAGGGGCGCGATGCGTTCGACGGTGAACACGTGGCGTACCAGGCGCGAAAGCACCGCCGCCTGATAGCCGGAGCCGGTGCCAACCTCCAGCACGCGGGCCGGATCCGCCTCCATGGCGGCCTCGGTCATCGCCGCCACAACCCACGGTTGCGAAATTGTCTGGCCGTGGCCTATGGGCAGGGCAATGTCCTCGTAGGCGCGGTCCGCCAGCGCAGACTCCACGAACAGGTGACGCGGCGTTGTGCGGATCGCTTCGAGCACCCGTCCGTCGGCGATGCCCCGCCGCGCCAAGCGCTCCGCCAAGCGGTCTCGATTGCGCTGCGACGTCATGCCGGCGCCGTCGACGTCGAGCATGTTCACGGCTCCGCTCCGGGGCGAGCAACGACCTCGGCCAAAAGCCTTGTCGCGTAGGCACCCGGCGGCAGCGTGAAGCGGAGGTGCAGGTTTGCGCCGACTTGCTCCCAGACAAGGTCTTCGGGCACAGCGACCAGGGCGCGACGAGCCTGGCGCGAGCCGGTGAACTCCAGCGCCTCGGTCGCATCAAGGTGGCGCGCGAGCACCGCCTGCTCCAATGCCAGCGTGGTCGCGGCTGCAAGAGAGAGACCCCGACCCCAAAGTGGTCCCGTGGGCGAGCATTCGGCACCTCCGCACGCGGCCGGGTCGCCGTCGAGGACCGTGCGCCAACTGCCGTCCTGCACCCGCAACCCAAGCACATCGTTGAAGATCTGCGCCCGCAAGGTCGAGATGTGGAGGGCTCGAACGAAGCGGCGGCAAGGCGGTCGCCCCGCCCGCACCCAAGCGAGCGCCTTGGGAATGTTGCCGCCGCAGCGACCGAAGCGCTGCTCGCCGAAGTAGTTGGGGAAGCCCCGCTCAGCCAAGTGCTCGAGGTTCTCTCGCCAGTCCCCGCGAACGTCCCTGACTACGATCGCAAAGCTGTTGGCGCGGTGGTCGCCGGGACGCAGCTTGCGTTCGTGGCGCATGCGCGCCTCGATGACGACGCGCGGGTCGTCGGGCACCGCGCTGTCGAGCCCTGGTGCGCGAACACTGAACCACTGCCGCGTGACGGCATGGCGGTCTTTCATGCCGGCATACCCCACGTCCATGGCGGCGACGCCAAAGCAGCGCGCCAGAACGGCCTGCGCCTGCGTCGTCGTTCGCTCCTCGCAACGCACACGCAGGTAAAGATGCTCGCCGCTGCCAGTCGGTCCGAAGCCAAGTTCTTCGTCCACGCGGAAATCGGCCGCAACCTGCCGGAGCACGCCGGTGGCCGCAGGGCGGCCACGCCGGGGGCCACGCAGCCTGCGCCTCAGCGAAGGAGTTGGTTGCCGGACCCGGTCCGTTCGGACTCGCGACCATCTTCCTCGACCACTCGGTAGAAGGTCTCGCCCCGACGCACCATGCCGAGGTCGGTGCGGGCGCGTGCCTCCACCGCCGCATGGCCCTCCTTCAGTGCCAGAACCTCGGCGCGAAGCCGGCGGTTCCGCTCGGCCAGCGCGGCCGTCTGCTGCTCCTCCTGGGCGATTTCGCGACCGAAGTCGCGCACGGCGAACCAGCCTGACTCGCCGAACCAGTACTGCCACACGAGAAGCGCGAGCACGATGATGCCGGCGCCGGCAAAAAACCGCATCAGGGCGCTCCCGTCCCCGGCACCGCCAACTCCGCTCCGCCACGGTATTCCGCCAGCTCGCCGGCCATCGCTTCGATTCGCAGCAAGCGGTTGTATTTGGCCACGCGGTCGGAGCGACAGGCGGCCCCCGTCTTGATCTGTCCGGCACCGGTCGCCACCGCAAGATCGGCCACCGTGGTGTCCTCCGTCTCGCCGGAGCGGTGCGAGATGACGGCGCGATAGCCGGCCTCGGTCGCCATCCGCACCGTGGCGAGAGTCTCGGTGAGGGTGCCGATCTGGTTCGGCTTGACGAGGATGGCGTTGCCGACGTGCTCGCGAATGCCTCGGTCCAGCATCTTCACGTTGGTGACGAAAATGTCGTCTCCCACGAGCTGCACAGCCGAACCGAGCCGCTCCGTAAGCCGCTGCCAACCGGCCCAGTCGTTCTCGTCCAGGCCATCTTCGATGCTGGCGATGGGGAAGTCCGCCACCAGTGTCGCGAGTTGCTCGCACATGGCGTCCGAAGAGAGTCTCTCGCCACGCATGGCATAGGCATCCGTATCCCAAAGCTCGCTGGCGGCGCTGTCGAGGCCGAGCAGCACGTCCTCACCGAGACGATAGCCGGCTTCCTTCACCGCCTCGCACAAGCACTCGAGCGCAGCGACATCGGAACGAAGGTCCGGCGCAAAGCCGCCCTCGTCGCCGACGCCGGTACCGAGCCCCTGGCGACGCAGCACCGCCTTGAGGGCGTGATACACCTCGACGCCGCAGCGCAGCGCCTCGGCGAAGCTCGGCGCCGCTGCCGGCAGCACCATGAACTCCTGGATGTCGACGTTGTTGTCCGCATGGGCACCGCCGTTCAGGATGTTCATCATCGGCATCGGCAGCCGCACCGGAGCTTCCCCGGCTGCGACTCCCTCGTTGCCGCAAAGGCGCGCCAGATGCCGATACAGCGGCAGGCCACACCCCGCCGCCGCCGCCTTGGCCACCGCCAGCGACACCGCGAGAATCGCGTTTGCGCCCAGCCGAGCCTTGTTCTCGGTGCCGTCGAGTTCGATCAGGGCGTGATCGATCGCGTCCTGTTCCGTCGCATTCCGGCCCACCAAGAGCGACGCGATTTCGACCGTGACGCCGGCCACCGCCTCCCGCACGCCCTTGCCGAGGTAGCGACGCTCATCGTTGTCGCGCTTCTCCCACGCCTCGCGCTCGCCGGTCGATGCTCCGGACGGTGCGATGGCCATGCCCACCGCGCCCCCGGCGAGATGCACTTCCGCCTCCACCGTTGGATTGCCTCGGGAGTCAATCACCTCCCGCGCCAGCACCGCCTCGATGCGCGTCACGCCAGCTTCTCCTCGGCGAAGCCCTGCGCCTTGGCCACCTGATCGATGGCCTTGAGCTGTCCGAGCAGGTCTTGCATGAGGCCAGTGGGCCAGGAGTTGGGGCCGTCCGAGAGCGCCTCGTCAGGATTGGGATGGGTTTCCATGAAGAGGCCCGCCACCCCCACCGCCACCGCAGCGCGGGCAAGCACCGGCACCATCTCCCGCTGGCCGCCGGACTTGTCGCCGAGCCCTCCGGGCATCTGCACCGAATGCGTCGCATCGAACACGACCGGGCAGCCGGTCTCGCGCATGATCGCGAGCGAGCGCATGTCCGAGACGAGGTTGTTGTAGCCAAACGATGCACCCCGCTCGCACACCATGATCTGCTCGTTGCCGACACTCTTTGCCTTGTTCGCCACGTGGCGCATGTCCGCGGGGGCGAGGAACTGCCCCTTCTTGATGTTGACGGGCCGCCCCGCCGCCGCCACGCGCTGGATGAAGTTCGTCTGCCGGCACAGGAACGCCGGCGTCTGCAGCACCTCGGCGACACTCGCCACCTCGTCGATGGGCGTGTCCTCGTGGACGTCGGTGAGCACGGGCACCGCCACCTCGGCGCGCACGCGATCGAGGATGCGCAGCCCCTCCTCCATGCCGGGGCCGCGATAGCTCTCGTGCGACGAGCGATTGGCCTTGTCGAACGAGCTCTTGTAGATGAACGGCACATCGACGGCGGCGGCGATGTCCTTGAGCCGCGCCGCCGTCTCGAGGGCAAGTGCCTCGCTCTCGACGACGCACGGGCCGGCAATCAGGAACAATGGCTGATCGAGACCCACCCGGAAGGAGCAGAGTTCCATGGCTGGCAGTCCGACGGTTGCTAGTCTGCGGCGGCCTGCGCCGAGGCCGCCATGGCCGCAGC
>VXPR01000564.1:0-970 GCA_009839405.1 Gammaproteobacteria bacterium | reverse complement strand
GGCCGCAGCGTGACGGTTGGCCGCCTCGATGAAGCCGCGGAACAGTGGATGGCCGTCGCGGGGGGAGGATGTGAATTCCGGGTGGAACTGACAGGCAACGAACCAGTCTTGCCCCGGCAGCTCGATCATCTCCACAAGCTGCTCGTCGCTGCGTCCCGCCACCTTGAGGCCCAGCGACTCGAACTCCGAAATGTAGCGGTCGTTCACTTCGTAGCGATGGCGGTGGCGCTCGGACACCGCGCCCGTGGCGTAGAGGTCCCGCGCCAGCGTGCCGTCCATCAGGCGGCAGCCCTGCTCGCCGAGCCGCATCGTGCCGCCCCGGTCCTCGTCGCCATCACGCCGGTGCATCTCGCCGGTGGTCTCGTCGCGCCACTCGGAGACGAGGCCGATCACCGGGTCGCGCGTGTTGGGGTTGATCTCCGTAGAGTTGGCGTTGTCGTAGCCAGCAACGTTGCGGGCAAAGTCGATCACCGCCGCGTGCAGGCCGTAGCAAATGCCGAGATACGGCAGGTTGCGCTCGCGGGCGTAGCGGGCGGCGCGTACCTTGCCCTCGAAGCCGCGTTCGCCGAAGCCGCCGGGTACGAGGATGGCGTGCACGTCGGCGAGGGCCGAATCGTCGCCCTGCTCGATGTCCTCCGCATCCACGTAGCGCACGTCCACTTCGGTGCGGGTTTGGATGCCGGCGTGGGCAATGGCTTCCGCCAGCGACTTGTAGGCGTCCGGCACGTCGAGATACTTGCCCACCAGGGCTATGGCGGTCTTCCGCAACGGATTGGTGAGGTGATCCACCACGCGTTCCCACTCACCTAGGTCTGCGCTGGCGCAGCTTCGACCAAAATGCTCGACGACGATCTTGTCTAGCCCCTGGCGATTCAGCAGCAGCGGAATCTCGTAGATGCACTCGACGTCCTCGAGCGGCACGACGGCTCGTTCCTCCACATTGGTGAACAGTGCAATCTTGGCGCAGGCA
>VXPR01000009.1 GCA_009839405.1 Gammaproteobacteria bacterium | reverse complement strand
CCCTCGACGCCAGCGCGTCGGGGGCGGACTCATTTCAACAGACAAGGGAAGGCATCCTGCCTTCCCTGGCGCGCGGGAGCGCGCCATCTGCGGCTTCCAAGAAGCGCCTGTCGGCGCCAGGGAAGGCAGAATGCCTTCCCTCCGAGGGCCCGTTCACGGCGCAAGCCCCTACCCCGGATTATCCTTGCGTTGCTTCTCGAAGTGGCTGCACGTCTTTGCAAGACCTGGCGCAACAGATCACGGGCCTCAACGCGGTTGGCGATTGCACGCTGCTGTCGAGCGCGGGATGTCGTGTTGCCGTGGGACGCGTGCAGGATCACACCCACGCGCTCTCGTCCGCCGAGCGCGAGCAGGTGGAGGGCGCCGTGGCGTCGCGCCGGGCCGAATACTCCACCGGACGCTTTCTGGCAAAGCAGGCGCTGGGTCGGCTCGGCATCGACACCTCTGCCATCCTCGCCGAGGGTCGCCGCCCGATCTGGCCGGCAGGAGTGGTCGGCAGCATCACCCACTCACGGCATTACGCGCTGGCCGCCGTCTGCCCGCGCTCACGATTTGCCGGCGTAGGCATCGACATAGAACGCACCAACCGCGTCACCGACAGGATCGCGCCCAAGACCATGACCGATCACGAGCTGGCAGCCACGGCTGCCGGTTGGCCTCCTTACTCGCGCACGGCCAACTTCGGCGCCAAGGAGGCGGTGTTCAAGGCGGTCAACCCCATCGTCGGCCTGATGATCGGCTTCAAGGAGGTGGAGATTGTCTGGCGGCCGGAGGAAGCGGGGTTCGGCGCCCGCTACATCGGCCCCAATCCAGAAAACGCCATCATGGAACAGGGCGAGGGGACCGTCTTTACCTTGGCGGACCACATCGGTGCCTTGTTCTGGCTCGAACCTTGAGTTGCGAGCAAGGCCGCGCCTAGCGGCGCCAGGCGCTTGCGTCACGACTTGGTAGGCTTGCCGGGGTTCCAAGCCAAAATCAGAAGGGCCCCGAATGCACGACCTGAATGACAAGATCGCCGTAGTCACCGGCGCCACGCGCGGCATCGGCGAAGCAAGTGCCCGTGCCCTCGACGCCGCCGGTGCGCGGGTCGTGCTGACCGGCCGCACCGCCTCCGACCTGCACCGCGTGGCCGGCGAACTCGCAAACGACCCAGTCGTCCTCGAGTCCGACCTGTCGCCGCCCAAGTCCGGCACGGAACTGGCCGAACGCGTGCTCGAAGCCGTCGATGGCGTCGACATCCTGGTCAACAACGCCGGCATCCCGATGCGCCGCACTCCGGATCAGCTCACCGAGGAAGACTTCGACCTCGTCTTCTCCATCAACGTCCGTTCGCTCCTGATGCTGACGCTGGGCCTCGGCCCCTCCATGGTCGAACGCGGCGGCGGCTCGATCATCAACATCTCCTCCATCGCCAGCCTTCGAGGGCCGCTCGGCCGCGTCGCCTATGCCGGCACGAAGGGCGCCGTCGACGCCATCACCCGCGCCCTCGCCGCCGACTGGGGCGCCCACGGCATCCGCGTCAACGCCATCTGTCCCGGCCTCATAGCCACCGCCATCTGGGAACCCGACCGCCAGAACATCCCCGGCCTCATCGAGCGCCTCGAAGACGGCATCGCTCTCAAGCGCTGGGGCTACGGCGACGACGTGGCAGACGTGGTGCTGTTCTTCGCCACCGAAGCCTCGCGCTACGTCACCGGCGAAGTCGTAGCCGTGGACGGCGGCATGGCCCGCGTCGGCGCAGCGCCTCGCCCGAGATAGGTAGCCGCGTCACCGGCGCGACACCGGGACATCCGTCGAGCGGCCATACGGCGTACACTTGTCCGGGTCGCACTGCGGGCGAACAAGCTGGTTGCCCCTTGCACGCAACGAGGACGTCCGCATGAACTCCGACTGTATCCTCACCGACTACATCGACCGAGCGATGCGCGAGGCGACATACGACAAGTTCCAGGATGGGAGCTTCGGCGGGCAGATTCCCCCCTGCAAGGGAGTGGTCGCCTTCGGATCAACGCTCGCGGAATGCCAACAGGCGCTGCAGTCGACACTCGAGGACTGGCTTTGCCTTGGGATAAAACTCGGGCACACGATCCCGGTGTTCGCGGATATCGACACGAAGGGCGTGCTCGTGAGCCGCTAGCAGTTCGCGCTAGCGCGCCCTTCAGGGCGCGCTGGACACCGTGTAAGCGGCAAGTGTTCATTGGGCGCTTGCGCGCGTTGGGCTTCGACGGGCCATACAGTGGATCCCGCCATCAGTTCATGCTGCTGGACAACCACCGATTGGCCGTACCGTCGAACGCGGAGTACTCGGTTGCGCAGTTGCGCATGATGATTCGCGAAGTCGAGGCAATCCTCGGACGCCCCGTGTCACCTGACGAATGGAGTGGCATGTAACCGCCGCATCATCTACGCGGCCGCCTCCGACATGCATGGCCCACTGCCCAAACCGCGCAACTTGCGGCACACTTGAGAGTTCCTCCTACGACCCGAGAGCAAACCGTGGCAGAAGCCGAGACCATCCCCGCCGAGTCCGAAGCCCTCACCCGCACCTTGGCCACCGTCGCCGAACTCGGCCTCGGCGAGAACCTGATCGAGCTCGAAACCCAAGGCTTCAGCACCGTCAAGGGCGTGCTCTCCGAATCGCAGATCGCACGAGCCAAGGCCGCCATCCTCGCCCGCGCCGAGCGCGATGCGGGCCACAGCATCGACCCCGACACAGCCACCGCCGAAGACTGCGAGGGCATGACCTACATCCCCTACATGCTCTACGAGGATGAGGTCTTCGAGGAAATCCTCATGGCGCGAGAGCCCCTCGCCCTCATCACCTACCTCTTGGGCGAGAGCTGCCTGCTCTCCAGCATGGGTTGCCACTTCCGCGGCCCCGGCGGCATGCACCTGCCGCTCCATTCCGACAACGGCAACGGCATCCCGGCGCCGTTCACGTCCTTCTCCCAAGTCGCGAACGTGAACTACGCCCTCACGCCCTACACCCGCGAGGCCGGCGCCCTCGCCATGGTGCCAGGCAGCCACAAGCTCGCCCGCCAGCCCAAGCCCGACGAATCCGACCTCGGCGACAACGCCAACCCGAACGCCGTGTCCATGAACATCGACCCCGGCGACGCCGTGATCTGGCACGGCAACAGTTGGCACGGCTCCTTCGTCCGCACGCTCCCCGGCGTGCGCATGAACCTGGCGGTCTACTTCAACCGCCAATACATCCAAACCCAAGAACGCCACGGCACCACCGTCCCGGAGGAGGTCCTCGCCCGCCACGCCAACAACCCCCGCTTCCTCCACCTGCTAGCGGGCAAACAACCCTACGGCTGGCAAAAGGAAGGCCCGGACTACAGCAAGTTTGCGCTGATGCCGAGAGGGCTTTACGACTGAGACCCCGTGTTCCGTGGCGGTTGGGAGCGGCGTCTCGTGGGCGCCGACGTTCACCCGGGGGACACCAGCGGTCCGCGTGGCTCGTCAGTAGTGGTAACGAGCAGCCAGGAAACAAACGCGCTCCGCGTCCACCTCATACACCAATCGATGCTCCTGATCGATCCGACGAGACCACTTTCCGCTCAGTTGCCCCTTCAGCCGCCCAGGCTTGCCGGTCCCGTTGAACGGGTCTCGAAGCACAGCCTCCACCAACCTCAGCGTGCGTAGCGCCCGGCGCCTGTCCGTGCGCGTCCAGTACTCCAGGTCCGCAAGGAAGGCCGGATCCATGACCGCCGACCGGCTTCCGCTCCCTGCATCGCTCACCCTCCCTCCAGCCCAAGGCGCGACCTGAGCTCGGCAACATCCAAGGTTTCGCCCTCGCCTCTGGCAGCACGCTCGCTCGCCGCAAGCAAGCGTCGCGCGTTTTTCGGCGATCGCAAAAGGTGCGCTGTCTCCAGCCAACCAGCTAGTTCGTCTGCGGCGATCAGGGCAACGGGCTCGCGGCCACGACGACGGATCAGCAC
Source organism: Gammaproteobacteria bacterium (assembly GCA_009839405.1). GTDB lineage: Bacteria > Pseudomonadota > Gammaproteobacteria > Pseudomonadales > Azotimanducaceae > VXYL01. The sequence goes on along the minus strand of VXPR01000009.1, from coordinate 3,522 downwards.
GGGCTCTCGGGTATCCGTCACCTGATCCATGAGCGACGCCAATCGCTGGCGAGCTTGCGTATAGCTAACCTCGTGAATCATGCGAAAGTCCTCCGTCGACGTACAGGAATAATGTACGTGAACTAGACCCGCATCAAGCCACCCTCAAACCCAGGCCCGGAACTCCCCATCCATGAGAACTGGGACCACGTCGCTGCAGTCGAGTTCCCGAGCGAGTTCCACATCCGAAGCGAACCCGCGATCGATGATCTCCCGTGCCGACGCACACGACCTCACGAGTCCGGTCAGTTCGCCACGCGCAGCGGCGAACAGGCGCTCCGCCGCCATCGCCTCCGGCGACTTGGACCCGTTTAGCGACGCGATCACCGCCCCGGCGCCCAGCCAGTCCTCAAGTGCAGGGCGCAGGCTCCCATCGGGCCATCTCTCGCCGCACGGAATGACGGCAATGCGCGCGCCGAAGCCTGCCGCCGCTCGCGCCACTGCTGGCGCGTTGCGCAGACACGCGGCGATTATCCGCACTCCTTGTGCCGCGAGTGAAATCGTCGCGCCGTTTGGTGAAGGCAACACGAGGCGCGTCCCGGCAGGAATCTCGAGCAGAGAGGCCGGCGAGAGTGAATAGCCGCCGCCAGCACGTGAGGAAGCCAGGAGCGCGCCGGATCGGACCGCGAAGTCCGACGCGGTTTCATCGCGGAACCTGTATGGCAGCACCCCTGCGCCGTTGGCGACTGCGATCGCGACGCAAGTGGTAAAGGAGAGCACGTCCACGACGACCACCACATCGCTCGTCGGCGCCAATGCCTCAACGCCCGCCAATCCCCACTCGCACCGCACGTCGAAGCCCGCCTGGAGGTGGGCCGGCACGACGCCCGTAGCGCGCTGGTGTTTCTGGTACTCACCCATCGACTACCCCCCTCCAGCGCCCGTCAGACTGGTTCCCAGTCAGCAATCCTCGCTATACGTTCAAGGTCGTAAAGCGTTGCAGTTGGTAGCCGGCTGCTCTATGGCCTTGGAGGCGGGGGGCGACGTAGGTTGGGTCGGCTTCCCAACTCGCTGGGCCCATCGCTTCGCGGGCCTTGGTTAGCTCGCCATCAAGCCCAAGGACAGAGTCCGCCAGTGCCAAGATGCGGCGGTTTGGCCATGCGTAGGGAGATGCCTTGCGAAGGGCCATGGCAGATTTCCTCGGCTCGCCGGTCTTGAGTGTGTGCGCGATCAAGGCGACGGCGGTGGACCGGCTGACGCCGGCGAGGCAATGCACCAGCAACGGGACCTCGCTGTCCCAGGTTTCGAGGAACTTGATCAAGGCCTCGATGTGCCTGGTCTGGGGCGAGGTTTTGCCAAGCTTAGGCTCGACGATGTCGTGTACCGCACACCGGTGGTGTCGCGCCGGGTCGATTTCCGACGGCGTCGGGGGCTGCGCTTGGGGGTGGATGACCGAGACGAGGTCGCGAACGCCGAACTCCCGGACGAGGTCGGGCATGTCCGCGAGGCTAGAAATGATGATGGGCACGTGAGCTCCGGAGGCTGCGGGTGTCGGAAAGGGGTTGGTTCGGCTCAACGTGGCGGAGAGGCAGGGATTCGAACCCTGGGTGCCCGTAAGGACACACCTGATTTCGAGTCAGGCCCATTCGACCAGCTCTGGCACCTCTCCGGGGCGCGATTTTAGCCGAAGTCTTTCCAGCGAGGACTCGACTGGCGAGGCGGGCTCAGGTCTGTTCGCTCGTGGCGCAAGTGCCGCAGACGCCCGTGACTTCGACGACGGTGTTGTCTGGGCGGAAGCCGCGCTCGCTTGCGATCTCGGCGAGCAGCGTTTCGAGGCCGGTCGATTCCACTTCATCCACCTGGCCGCAGGAAGAGCAAAGGAGGAACTGGCTTTCGTGGGTGTGGTCGGGGTGGTCGCAGGGCATGTAGGTGTGGGTGGACTGGAGGCGGTGGACCAGGCCCACGCGCATGAGGAAATCGAGGTGGCGGTACACGGTGAGGGGGGCGATCTTGCGCTTCTGGCGCTCCTCCAAGAGGCCAATGAGTTCGTAGGCGGAAAGGGGTCGGTCGTGGGCCAGCATCTCGGCATAGACGGCGAGGCGAGCCGGCGTCAGTCGCTCGCCTCTCTCTGCGCATCGGCCTTCGGCGAGGTTCTGCCACTTCGCAGCGAGGGGTGCGCTTGGCGGTCGCCTAGCCAACTCGAACCATCCTCGGACGTCCCCGATTCACTTCCGGTTACTCCGGACACCGACAGTCGAGGCACTCGCTCGACTCCATCGGCGCGCTGGGAACGCTGGCGCCGCCACACTTTCGCAGCCAGTGCCAGATGTGCGCCGAGATCAGTAGCGTGCCGCCGAAGACCGTGACCGGTTCTTCGTACACGGAGAGCGGCTCTGCAAATGCGGCTAGCAACAACAGTGCGAGGCCAGCGAAAACCACGCCGAAGAACAACCGGTTGCCAGTCACCGAACGCGCTTGCCAAACCACGCGGAGGCTCACGGGAACGGCGGCAATGACCAGGAGCTTGTGCACGAGCTCGCTCTGGGCCGCCTGGGCGACCATGGGCATGAACGCCACGAGCACGGGCAAGGCAACGCAGTGGAGCACGCAGAGCATCGAGAGCCCCGCTGCGTACAGATCCGGGCGCCCTACCGCGCTCCAGCGGACGCTCTTGGCACCAAGCGGGTCGATGGCAATCGTCCCGGAACCATCGCGCGGTGCGCCACGATGATCGAGCAGCGCCCCACCTTGGCCTTCCGCCAAGATCGGCGATTGGATGACTGGCTTTGACTCCAGCGCCACGTAGCGCTCCCTCGGGGCTAAAACGTTACGTTATAACCTTCTCGGCAAGCCCGCAACAGAGCGTGGACTTGGCCAGGGTCACATTTGACGATCCTTCTGCGTGCCGCTCGCAAGTGCGAAGCAGCATCGAGGGCCATGTGCCCTTCGGGCACAATGGAGGCGAGACGCCCTCCTCCGGAGAATGTTGAGACGCCTCCCGGACCTGTCCGTCAGGCGGCGTATTCCCGCAGCACGGCAAGGACGCGTTCGCTGAGTTCCACCGCTACCGGTGCACCTTCGAGGCTGAGCACGTTGACCACGTAGCCGTCGCTTTCCGGGGTGATGCGGATGCGCACGGGGCGAGCGCGTTGCGACCTGCCGCGCAAGAGGCGAGAGACACCCACGCCCGCAGGCTCCATCATGGCCTCGATCAGGGCAGCGTCGCGATCTTCGCGGAGCACGTCGACGTCGGCGCGGCTCAAGGCCTGGCTCACGGTGGCCCAGGCGCGGTCAAAATCGACGTTCAGGCGGAGAACGGGATGGCCGGCCTCATCGCGCTCCACTCGCGCCTTGCTCTCGGTTGCCACGTCGCGGCCCACCATGGAGACGGTTTCGCTAGCGACGCCAGCGGCGTAGTAGCTGCCGAACTCGCCCAGGATCGACTCTTCGGCGCTCGGAATGGCAGAGGCTTCGGCGAGCGTGTCCTGCGGCTGCATCAAGGCGTCGTTCTCGTGGCGCAGGTGGATCTCGGTGTCTTTTACA
>VXPR01000019.1 GCA_009839405.1 Gammaproteobacteria bacterium | reverse complement strand
ATCCTACCCTCGAGCGCAACCCCCCGCCGCACGCCTCCCTCATCCATCGATGCGTTCAATACGGGCGGGGACAAGCCCCGTCCCTGCGGGGGACGTGCCGGCGCGCCCTGGCGGGCGCGTTGGCAGTTCGCTTGCGCGAACTGCTGTGCTTCGACGAATTCCTCGCAGGGGACGGGCTCCGCGCCGACAACGATGCTACGGTTGTGGCTGGTTGGACAGGGGAGGCACTCCATGCAGATCGGGACATTCATCTTCGCCACCGGCTATGCAATGCGCATTGACGAGCTTGCACGCGAGGTGGAGGCACGCGGCTTCGAATCGCTGTTCGTGCCGGAGCACACGCACATTCCCACCAGTCGGCGGAGCCCTTGGCCCGGCGGGGCGGACCTGCCGAAGGAATACTGGCACACCCTCGACCCCTACGTTTCCCTCATGGCCGCGGCGGCCGCCACCACGACGCTGCGCGTTGGCACCGGCATCACGCTGCTCACGGAACGCGACCCGATCGTCACCGCCAAGGAAATCGCGAGCCTGGACCTGCTCTCGAATGGCCGCGTGGAGATCGGCATCGGCGCCGGCTGGAACGCCGAGGAAATGGAAAACCACGGCACCGAGTTCGCCAAGCGCTTCCGCGTGATGAGCGAGCGCGCCAAGGCGATGAAGACGCTCTGGAGCGAGGAAGAACCGGAGTTCCACGGCGAGTTCGTGGATTTCGACCCAGTGTGGTCCTTCCCCAAACCCGTGCAGCAGCCGAATCCACCCATCCTCATCGGCGGCGAATCCGTCCACACCCTGCGCCGCGTGGTGGAGTACGGCGACGGCTGGTTCCCTCGGGCAAGGGGCGGCTTCGACGCTGCCGGCAATATCGCCCGCCTGCGCGCGGTGGCGGACGAGGCAGGGCGCGACATGACCACCCTTTCCATCACCGTCTTCGGCGCTCCACCGGACGCGGCGGAACTGGCCAGCTACCGTGAAGCCGGCATCACCCGCGCCGTGCTGGCGCTGCCATCGGCCCCCGCCGACACGCTCCTCCCTCTCCTGGACCGCAGAGCCACCCTCTTGTCGGGATAGCGAAGGACTCAAGGAAGCGCTTGGGGGCCCGGGCTCCTACTGCTTTTCCTGGCTCATCATGAAACCGTTGCCTTCGGTGTCCGTCAGCTCGGCCAGAAAGATGCCCTCTTCGCCACGGTCCTCAGGGCCGGAGCGAACGCTCCCGCCGCCGAGGACGACCTCGTCGCAGGCGCCTTCGATGTCGTCGACCGTGAAGGACAACCCCGTCCTCCGGAAACGACCGGTTCCTCCTCCATGCAGGGCGACGATGGACGTGCCGAACGAGAGTTCGCTCCATCCGGGCGAGGCCGCTTTGACGTCGAGGCCGATGACATCCCGATAGAACGCCACCGCGCGATCCATGTCCTGCGCGGAAATCAGGAACTTCGTGCCGTAAAGGCGGAACCGTCTGTCCGCATCGCCGCAATCGTTCACTTCCCCTCCACAAACACACGCGCCCGGGCCCAACTCCATCATAGGCACGTCGGCACCGCCTGCGTGAAGAGGCGCTGTCGGACATCGCGAGGGCCTTCAACGCGGCCAAGTCCCTCACGCCGGCATCCCGACGTGATATTGGAAGATCCATCGAAACTGCAAATCGCCAAGTGGCTACTCTCGATTCCTTTGCGACATCGACACGCCCAAGCGTTCCGTCATCCCATCGAACTTCGCCGAGGCATTGAATTCCGATAGGATGCGCCCGCCCCAACATGGCGAACAGAAGGAACGATAGATGCTGAAAGCCGTGCAGCTTGGCGAGAACGCCGGCATCAAGGTGTCGGAGCTTTGTCTCGGCACCATGAACTTCGGTGAGCCCGGGCGCGGCCATCAGGGCGACTGGACGCTTGGCCCGGACGAGGCCCGGCCCATCTTCAAGGCCGCCATCGACAATGGGCTGTTCTACTTCGACTGTGCCGACACCTATGGCGTCGGCGCTTGCGAGAAGGTGGTGGGCGCCCTCCTGCGCGAGCTCCTGCCGCGCGACGAGTACGTGCTTGCCACCAAGGTGGCCATGCCCATGGGGCGCGGACCGAACCAGAGCGGGCTGTCGCGCAAGCACATCATGGAGGGCGTGGACGCGAGCCTTGGGCGTCTCGGTCTCGACTACATCGACCATCTCGTGATCCACCGCCACCCGCAGGGCGTGCCGGGGCATCAGAACACGCCCATCGAGGAGACGATGGAGGCCCTGCACGACGTGGTGAAGGCCGGCAAGGTGCTCTACCTCGGTGCCTCTTCCATGTTCGCCTGGCAGTTCACCGAGTTGCAGATGCTCGCCGCCGCCAGTGGCTGGACTCGCTTCGTCTCCATGCAGAACCACTACAACCTCGTCTACCGCGAGGAAGAGCGCGAGATGAACCCCTACTGCGCCAGCACCGGCATCGCCCTCACGCCCTGGTCGCCGCTCGCACGCGGAATCCTCACGGGCTCCTACCGCGGCGGCTTCGATTCCGGTTCCACCAGCCGCTCCCAGGGCCGCGACCGTGCCCGCACGGAGGGGCTCTATCGGGGCGAGAACGTCTTCGCCATCGCCGACCGAGTGGTGGAGGTCGCGGAACGCCTCGGCCACACCCCAGCGCAAATCGCCCTCGCCTGGCTGTTGAACAAGCCCGAGATCACCTCGCCGGTGGTGGGCGTGTCGAAGGTGAGCCAGGTGGAGCAACTCGTGGCAGCCGCCGAGATCGAGCTTGAAGATGCCGACATGACTTACCTCGAAGAGCTTTACCAGCCTGTGGACAACCTGCTTTCCATCGGCTACTCGTAACGCTGTCCAAGCCCCATGCCAACCCACGGAGAACTTGCATGAAAGCCGCCCGCATCGCCCTCGCAACCAGCATCGCCTTCCTCGCCACCAGTGCGCTTGCCGAAGGGCTTGCGGGAACCTGGACCCACACCCGCCAAACCCACGACGGCCCGGCCGAGTCCGAAATGACGGTGGTCGAAGCCGACGGCAAATACTCAGGCACCCTCGTCAGCCCCCGCGGCACCATGGAGGTGGAGTCCATTGCCGTCGACGGCGACAGCTTCGCCTTCACCGTCACCGTGGAAGGGCGCCTGTTCGACATGGATCTGGACTACAGCGGCACCGTTTCCGGCGACGCGATGACCGGCAAGGTCGAAATGGCCATGGGCAGCGCCGAGTTCACGGGCGTGCGGAAGGAGTAGCGAGGAGCGCCCGGAGGCGGCTCGCCAAAGGCGCCTAGGGCAGGCGCCTGCAACGACGAAACGGCACCGTCAGTAGTCCACCACCGTGTTCTCGAACGAGAACCCGCCGGCCGGCATGTTGAGGCGGTGGCGAGGGCCTTCCAGATCCGCGTTCCAATCGTCGTACCCGGCGTCGCCAGTCCACATGGCGACGCGGACGCCGTCCGCGCGCTTGACCACGCGCGTCTGGTAAACGCGCGCCTCGCGGCCGGCGAAGTGGCCGAGGACGGCCGCCACGGATTGCCGCTGCGAGAGGTGGTAGAGCGTCACCCAAGTGGGCGGCACGAGGTCGATTTCTCCCTCGGCGTGCTTGGCGAGGGCGTCGCCGGGGCGAATCCAGCGATGGTCCTCGATTTCGCCGCCGTCGATGCGGATGGCGTCTTCCCCGGCGCGGGCGGCGAAAAACCAGGTGGCGAAGCGCTTGGGCGTGCTCGGCGGCGGCGTCCAATGGGCAAACCAGACGAAATCCTGCGGGTCGAGCTCGACTCCGGCTTCCTCCTGCGCCTCCCGCGCCGCGGCGTTGCGGGCGCCGACGTCCTTGTTGCCGTCTTCCGGGTAGTCCTCGGGATCGATCCTGCCGCCGGGGAACACCCACATGCCGCCGAAGGCGATGCGCGAGTTCTTGCGCAGCATCAGCACCTCCGGCCCACGGCCCGTGTCGCGCAAGAGCACGACGGTGGCCGCCGGCACCGCCGGCGGCGCGTCCTCGATGGCGGCGGGATTGTCCACGTCGCCGTACATGTCGTTCTTGTGCTTGTGCTCTTGCTGGTTCTCAGGGAGTTCGGTGCCGATGTCCGCCATGGAGTCCTCTTGGCTCGTGGCGCGCCGCTGCCGGGCGCATGGACAGTTGCTTCGCAACTGCTGCTCTGCGGGTTCGCTTCTCGCTTGCCGCCGGGCGGCATTTTAGCCGCCGTTTGCCCTCCGTTCGTGCTAGTTTAGTCGGCTCTCCCGCCCAAGTTCGGAGCCACGCCTTGAACTCCCGACTCTGCCAGGAACTCGGCATCGAGTTTCCGCTGTTCGCCTTCAGCCATTGCCGCGACGTGATCGCCGCCGTCTCCAGCGCCGGTGGATTCGGCGTCCTGGGCGCCGCCGGACACTCCCCCGCCACCCTCGACATCGAGCTTTCCTGGCTCGACGAGCACGTGAACGGCAAGCCCTACGGCGTTGACCTCTTGGTGCCGACCAGCATGGACAGCAAGGATCATGCCTTGAGCGCCCACGAACTCGAGGAGCGCATTCCCGAAGAGCACAAGCGCTACATCGAGAACCTGCTGGCGCAGAACGACATCGACACATCGGACCTCTGGGACGCCATGCCCACCGAAGGCGTCGGCGACAGCATGCGCGAGGTCGGCGCGAGCAGGATCCTGGACGTCGCCTTCTCGCATCCGGTGAAGATGGTGGTGAACGCGCTCGGCGTGCCGCCTTCCTTCATGTTCGACAAGGCGCGGGCGGCCGGCGTCAAGGTAGGGGCGCTCGCCGGCGCCCGCGAGCACGCCATCAAGCACGCAGAAGCCGGGGTGGACGTCATCATCGTCGCCGGCACGGAAGCTGGCGGCCATTGCGGCGAAGTCTCGACGATGGTGCTCGTGCCCGAAGTGCTGAATGCGCTCGAGCCGTGGCTCGGCGAGGACGACGGCCCCCACATTCTCGCCGCCGGAGGCATCGTCACCGGACGACAGATGGCGGCGGCGATGGCGATGGGCGCGGCCGGCGTCTGGACCGGTTCGGTCTGGCTCACGACGGCAGAGGCCGAGACCTCGCCTGTGGTGAAGGACAAGATGCTGGCTGCCAACTCCCGTCAGACGGTTCGCTCCCGCAGCCGCACCGGCAAGTACACGCGCCAGCTCAAGTCCGCCTGGACGGATGCATGGACGGCGGAAGACTGCCCGGATCCGCTCGCCATGCCGCTGCAGGGCATACTCGCCGGCGCCGCCTTCCGCAAGATCGACAAGCTCGCGCAGTCGGATCATCCCGGCGCCAAGCGGCTCGCCAACTACTACGTCGGGCAGGGCGTGGGGCTGATGAACGAGACGATCTCCGCCCGCTCGGTGGTGTACGAGTTCATGGAGGACTTCGCGAGCGCCGCCGAGCGGCTCGCAACCACGGTCGAGGAATAGACGCCGACGACGCCAGCCACTTTTCTCCGCTCTCGCACGACCAGGATAGAACGCCATTCCATGCAGTCGCTTACGATCGTTCACACCTCCGATGTCCATCTCGACAGCCGCGCCGGCGACCCGCCCAAGGAGGACGGCTTCCGCAGCCGCGCCGAGCGCGCCTTCTCCTGCGTCATGGACGTCGCCCTCGCCGAGGATGCCGACCTCCTGCTGATCGCCGGCGACCTCTTCGACAACAACCGGGTGGACGACTCCAACGTCGAGTTCGTCTATGCCCAGCTCGCCCGGGTCTCCTGCCCCGTGGCGATGATCCCCGGCAACCACGACGTGCACGACCAGCGCTCGGTGTGGAACCGCTTCGACTTCGGCGCCTGCGGCAACCACGTGCACGGCCTGATGTCGCACGAGGGCTCCACCGTCGACCTGCCGCAAATCCGCGCCCGCATCTGGGGCAAGGCCATGCTGGAGCACGCCCCGGAAAACTACCCCCTCGAAGGCGTGCCCGACCGCCACGAAGCCTGGTGGAACATCGGCATGGCGCACGGCCAGGTGTGCGAACGGCGCATCGGCTGGGGCTCCTCGCCCATCACCAGCGAGGAAATCCGCGCCTCGGGGCTCGACTATCTGGCGCTCGGCCATGTACACGTCCACGCCGACCACAGCGAAGGCGACACCGTGGCGCACTACTGCGGCTCTCCGGTAGCGCACTACGCCGGCTCCGAAGGCGGCAAGGTGGCGCTGGTGACCCTCTGCCCGGACAACGGCGTGGAAGTGGTGCACCGCCAGATCAGCCAATGGGGCGAGGAACGGGACGCGCCATCACCGCACGGCGCCTTCAACATGGTCGCCGGGGTGCCGTTCTAGCGGCGTCGCGAGCAAGGGACACCAAGGAGGTAGATCAATGACCGCCGAGACATTCCGCGCCGAGGCCCGCGACTGGCTGGAAGAGAACTGCCCGCCCACCATGCGCCGCGCCGGCGGCTACACGGCCGGCGGCCGCAAGGCCCGTTATCCGAACCCGGAAACCAAGCTCTGGCTCGACCGCATGGCCGAACGCGGCTGGACGGCGCCGCATTGGCCCAAGGAGTACGGCGGCGGCGGGCTCTCCACCGAAGAGCACCAAGTCCTCGCCGACGAGATGGGGCGCATCAACGCCGCCGCCCCGCTCTCCGGCCACGGCCTGACCATGATCGGCCCGGCCATCCTCGAGTTCGGCACCCACGAGCAATGCCTCGAACACCTCCCCCGCATCGCCCGCGGCGAAATCCGCTGGTGCCAGGGCTACAGCGAGCCCGGCGCCGGGTCTGACCTTGCGAGCCTGCAATGCCGTGCCGAGGAAGACGGCGACGACTACCTCGTCAACGGCTCCAAGATCTGGACCTCCGGCGCCGATCAGGCGGACTGGATCTTCGCGCTGGTGCGCACCGATTTCAGCGTCAAGCACGAAGGCATCTCCTTCCTCGTGCTGGACATGGACACCGCCGGCGTCACCGTCTCCCCCATCGAACTCATCAGCGGCTCGTCGGAGTTCTGCCAGACCTTCTTCGACGACGTGCGGGTGCCCAAGCGCAACCTCATCGGCAAGCCCGGCGAGGGTTGGACGGTGGGCAAGCGCCTGCTGCAGTACGAGCGCAGCTCCATCGGCGGACGCGGCAACGCCCGGCAGAAGGTGAGAACCATCGACGAGACGGCACGGGAGTACGCCGGGGTCGAGGGCGGCAAGATCGCCGACCATGACCTCCGCAACCGGGTCACGTCGCTGCGCATCGACGAAACCGCCTACCAGTTCACCATCCGCCGCTCCATCGAGGAGTCCACCAGCTCCCGCGCCCCCAGCTTCCTCTCCAGCTTCTTCAAGCTCTACGGCACCGAACAGAACATGCGCCGCCAGGACCTGACCATGGACATCATGGGCGTCCAAGCCCTCGGCTGGTCCGGCGACGCCTACGCCCCGGCGGAACTCGGCGCCACCCGCGGCTGGCTCCGCTCCAAGGCCAACTCCATCGAAGGCGGCAGCTCGGAAGTGCAACGCAACATCATCGCCAAGCGGGTCTTGGGCCTGCCGGACTAGCACGGTCGCCGCAGCCAGAAGCCCTCATGTCCCCAACAACGGTGGTAGCGCGCACTTTCCCTCACTACCCCCTTGCGGGG
>VXPR01000591.1 GCA_009839405.1 Gammaproteobacteria bacterium | reverse complement strand
TGCGCCCCCCCCCGCCCCCTGTGGCGCGCGCGCGACCTCGCCCTGCCGCCCGGCCGCGCGGCGGCGCCCGCCGCCGCTTCCGCCGCGCCCCCCCCCCCCCCAGGGCCCTCGCTTCGAATCGAACCCGCAAACGATCAACGTGTCGTGTCCTCGTAGGGGCGGGGTTTGTCCCCGCCCGTGTTGAGCGCTGATGGAGCACAAGCCGTGACCGAGCACGCCCGCGTCGTGGTGATCGGTGGCGGCGTGGTGGGGGTCTCCACGCTCTATCACCTGGCGCGCAAGGGCTGGAGCGACTGCGTCCTGCTCGAGCGCAAGGACCTCACCTCCGGCGCCACCTGGCACGCCGCGGGGCTGTTGCCGCTCTTCAACATGAGCTACTCCGTTGGGCAGATTCACAAGTATTCGGTGAACCTCTACCGGACCCTGGAGGCGGAAACCGGCCAGGACGTGGGGCTCCGCACAGTCGGCAACATCCGCCTTGCCATGACGCCGGATCGCATGGACGAATATCGGCAATACGCAAGCGTGGCGCGCACCATCGGCGTCAACGTCGAGTTCCTCTCCCCCGACGAAGTGCGGGAGATCTGGCCGCTCGCCGTCAACGACGGCCTCATCGGCGCCATTCGGCACCCCGATGACGGCTACATCCAGCCGGCGGACCTCACCCAGGCGCTGGCACGCGGCGCTCGCTCCCGCGGCGCAACCATTCGCGTCAAGACCTGCGTCACCGCCATCGAACGCGCCGGCGGCGAGTGGCTCATCCGCACGGACGCCGGCGACATCCTCTGCGAGCATGTCGTCACCGCCACCGGCAGCTTCGCCCGCCGCACCGGCGCGATGGTGGGGCTCGACATCCCCGTGCTGCCGGTGGAGCACCAGTACATCGTCACCGAGGCGCACGACGAGATCGTCGGCCGCCGCCGCGCGGGCCAGCCGGAAATGGGCGTGCTGCGCGAGTCGGACGGTTCTTGGTACATGCGCGAGGAAGCCGGCGGCCTCTTGCTCGGACCGTACGAGACGGGCGCGCCGGCCTGCTATCTCGACGGCCCCGACCCCGATGCCGAGTACGAGCTCTTCAACCCGGACCTGGACCGGCTGACGCCCCACATCGAGTCCGCCATCCGCCGCGTGCCGGCCTTCGGCGAACTCGGCATCAAGCAAACCTACAACGGCGCCATCCCCTACACGCCCGACGGCAGCCCCATCATCGGCCCGGCATGGGACTTGCCGAACTTCTGGCTGAGCGAAGGCCACAGCTTCGGCATCACCGCCGCCGGCGGCGCCGGCTGGCAGCTTGCCGAGTGGATCGTCGAGGGCGAACCCTCCATCGACATGCTGGGGGTCGATCCGCGCCGCTTCGGCGACTACGCCACCCACGCTTACCTCAAGGCGAAGACGGAGGAGGCCTACGCCAACGTCTTCACCGTCCACTATCCCGACGAGGAACGGCCCGCCGGGCGCCCGCTTCGCACCGCGCCCTGCTACGGGCGAATGCGCGACCTGGGTGCCGTGTTCGGGCAGAAGTTCGGCTGGGAGCGCCCCAACTGGTTCGTGCCGGCCGACTCGCGGCAGCTGGGCGACGGCAAGGCGGCGCAGGAAGATCACTGGTCGTTCCGCCGCTCACGCTGGTTCGAGGCGGTGGGGGCGGAGTGTCGCAACGTGCGCGACAACGTGGGACTCCTCGACATGACCGCGTTCGCCAAGGCTCGGGTGAGCGGACCCGGCGCCCGGGATTTCCTGAACCGGCTGGTGGCGAACCGCCTGCCCCGCATCGGTCGCATTGCGCTCACGCATGCCCTGAACGAACGCGGCGGCGTGCATTCGGAGTTCACCATCTGGCGCGAATCGCGAGATTCCTTCTATCTCGTTTCCGCCGGGGCGTTGCAGCGGCTCGACCACGACTTCCTCAAGCGCCAGATGCCGAGCGACGGCTCGGTTCGCTACGAGAACCTGACCGCCTCGATGGGCGTGCTGGTGGTGGCGGGGCCGAAGTCGCGCGAACTGCTCGCGCGGGTTTGCGACGCGGATCTCGGCAACGACGCCTTCCCGTGGCTCTCCGGGCGACAGGCCCATGTGGGCCTTGCCGAGGCACGCCTCCTCAGGCTCAACTTCGTCGGCGAACTCGGCTGGGAGATTCACCACGGCATCGAATACCAGAACACCATCTTCGATGCCTTGATGGACGCCGGCGAAGACCTTGGCCTCGCGCCGTTCGGCATCCGCGCCATGGACTCGCTCAGGATCGAGAAGTCCTACCGCATGGTCGGCACGGAGCTTTCCATCGAATACGCGGCGCTCGAATCGGGCCTCGACCGCTTCGTGCGTTTCGGCAAGGGCGACTTTCGCGGCAGGATGGGCCTCGCGGCGTGGCAGCAGCGAGGGTTCGAGAACGCCTTTGTGACGCTGGAGGTAGAAGCCCCCGAGGACGCGGACCCCATCGGCAACAACCCGCTGTATCTTGGCCAGGAGATGGTGGGCAGGGCCACCAGCGGGAACTTCGGCTTTCGCGTCGGCAAGTCGCTGGCCCTCGCCATGCTGCGGCCGGCGCTGGCGGAACCAGGAACGGAGGTGGAGATCGAAATCCTCGGCGAGCGGTGTCCGGCCAAGGTGGTTGCGGAAAGCCCGTGGGATCCGACCAACGAACGGCTCCGCGCCTGATGTCCGCCGCCCGCTACTCGGCGCTCGCGCTCGTTCGCAACGCCTTCACCCGCCACCGGCGCTGGCAGCCGGCGTGGCGGGAACCGGAGCCGAAGCGGCACTACGACGTCGTCATCGTCGGCGGCGGCGGGCACGGCCTTGCCACCGCCTACTACCTCGCGAAGAACCACGGCGTCAGCAACGTCGCCGTGGTGGAGAAGGGCTGGCTTGGCGGCGGCAACACGGGCCGCAACACCACCATCGTCCGCTCCAATTACCTGCGCGACGAGGCGGCAGAGCTCTACGAGTTCGCCCTCAAGCTGTGGCCGAGGCTCAGCGCCGAGCTCAACTTCAATGTCATGTTCAGCGCCCGCGGCGTGCTCAATCTCGGCCACACCCTGCAAGACATGCGCGACATCGAGCGCCGGGTGAACGCCAACCGCCTGGGCGGCATCGACGGCGAGGTGTTGGAGCGGGCACGGGTGCAGGAAATGGTGCCGATCCTGAACTGCTCGCCGAATGCTCGCTACCCCGTCCTCGGCGCCTCGTGGCAAGCGAGCGGGGGCGTGGCCCGGCACGACGCGGTGGCGTGGGGCTTCGCGCGCGGTGCCGACGCGCTGGGCGTGGACCTGCTGCAGCGCACCGAGGTGCAGGGCATCCGCTTGGCCGACGGGCGCGTGCAGGGCGTCGAAACGGACCGAGGCTTCATCGGCGCGGACAAGGTGGCGTGCGTGACGGCCGGACATTCCGGCGTGCTGGCGGCGATGGCCGGACTGCGCCTGCCCATCGAGTCGCGGCCGCTGCAGGCGCTGGTGTCGGAGCCGCTCAAGCCATGCCTCCACACGGTGGTGATGTCCAATGCCGTGCATGGCTATGTCAGCCAGTCCGACAAAGGGGACCTCGTGATCGGCGCCGGCGCCGCCGGCTACAACGGCTACGGCCAGCGCGGGTCGTTCCACGTGCTCATCCATGCGCTCGAAGCCATGTGCGAGCTCTTCCCCTCCTTCAGCCGGGTGCGGATGAATCGCCACTGGGGCGGCATCGTCGACATCTGCCCGGACGCCTGCCCCATCATCGGCGAGACCCCCGTGACCGGGCTCTACTTCAACTGCGGTTGGGGCACCGGCGGCTTCAAGGCAACGCCGGGCTCGGGCTTCGTCTTCGCCGACACGCTGGCGCACGCCCGCCCGCACCCGCTGGCGGCGCCGTTTGCGCTCGAGCGGTTCGCCCAGGGCGCGCTGATCGACGAGCACGGCGCGGCTGGGGTCGCGCACTGATGCTGCTGATCCGCTGCCCGTATTGCTGCGAGGAACGCAGCGAAGAGGAATTCACCTGCGCCGGGGAGGGGGGCATCCGGCGGCCGGCAAGCCCAAGTGATCTCTCCGATGCCGAGTGGGCCGACTACCTGCACTTCCGCACCAATCCGAAGGGGCTGCACCGGGAAATCTGGTGCCACACGGCCGGTTGCGGGCGCTACTTCGAGGTGGTGCGGCACACGGTGACCTACGCCATCCACTCGACGGCGCCTATCGGCGCGAAGGCGGCAGCGGACGAGGCCAATGGCTGACACCACCCGAAGGCTGCCGGAAGGCGGCGCGATCGACCGTTCGCGGCCGCTTGCCTTCACCTTCAACGGCAGGGCGCTGACGGGCTACGAAGGGGACACCCTGGCATCGGCCCTGCTCGCCAACGGCGTCGATGTGGTGGGCTCGAGCTTCAAGTACGGCCGGCCGCGCGGCATCGTCGGCTTCGGCGTGGAGGAACCGAACGCCATCGTCCATGTGGGCGAGGGCAGCGCCCGCACGCCTAACCTGCGTGCCACCACGGTGGAACTCGAAGACGGCATGGTCGCCACCTCCGCCGCACGGGGGCCGGGCGCGGTGACGGGGGCTCTGGCAAGGACGTTCGGCCGCTTGCTGCCGGCTGGTTTCTACTACAAGACGTTCATGCGACCGCAGGGGCTGTGGGGCTTCTGGGAGGAACGACTGCGCGCGGCGGCAGGGCTTGGCGATGTTCCAGAGGGCCCGGATCCGGACACCTACGAACGCCGCCACGGCCACGCAGACGTGCTGGTGGTGGGTGCCGGGCCGGCCGGGCTTGCTGCAGCGCTCGCCGCCTCGCGCGCTGGGGCAAGGGTGATGCTGGTGGACGAGAACACGGCCATTGGCGGGGCAGAGCGGTTCTCGCCCGTGGCCGTCGGCGGCGAGAGCGCGGGCGAGTGGCGCCGGCGCGCATTGGCCGAACTCGCGGACAACCCGGACGTGACCTTGCTCCCGCACGCCACTGCGTTCGGGCTCTACGACCACAACTTCGTCGGCATCCTCGAGCGCTCAACCCACGGCAACGGGACGGGCGCGCCTAGGCAACGCCTGCACCAGGTTCGCGCGAGGCAAGTGATGCTCGCCTGCGGCGCCATCGAACGGCCCATCGTCTTTGCCGGCAACGACCTGCCCGGCGTGATGCTCGCCTCAGCGGTGTCCGCCTACACCACCCGCCACGCCGTCGCGCCCGGCGAACGGCTGGTGTTGTTCACGAGCAACGACTCGGCGTACGAAACGGCGCTGATCTGGCATCGCATCGGCCGCGAGGTGACCGTCGTGGATGCAAGGCCCGTGGCCGACGGGGCGAGGCCGGGCGAGGCGCGCGCCGCCGGCATCGACATTCGTTTGAGTCACGTCGTGCAGGAGGCGCATGGCCGCCGGCGGGTGATGGGCGTCGAGATTGCGCCAGTAGGCGGCGGCGAGCCCGAACGGCTCGACTGCGATCTGGTTGCCTCGTCCGGCGGCTGGAATCCGCTCGTGCATCTGTCGGCGCAGACCGGCGTGCGACCGGTGTGGTCGGAAGCCGCCCTCGCCTTTCTGCCCGGATCGCCCCGGAGCGGCGTGCACCATGCCGGCGCCATCAACGGGCACACGTCCACCTTGGCATGCCTGCGCGAGGGTTTCCGCGTCGGCAGCGAAGCGGCAAGGCTGGCCGGTTTCGAGAGCGCTCAAGCGGCTCCCGACCTGCCGACCACCGACGAGCAGCCGTCCGCGCCGGGGGAGGCGCTCTTTGTCGTCCCCCACCCGCGACCCGGCCGCGACTCGAGGCAGTTCGTGGACCTGCAGCTCGACGTGACCGTGGCGGACATCGAACTCGCGGCACGCGAGGGCTATCGCTCGGTCGAGCACGCCAAGCGCTATACGGCGCTCGGCTTCGGCACCGACCAGGGAAAGCTCGGCAACGTCAACGGCGTCGCCATTCTCGCGAGCGCCCTGGGGCAAGGCATCGAGGAAACCGGAACCACCATGTTCCGCCCGCCCTACACGCCGGTGACGTTCGGCGCGGTGGCGGGGCGGGATGTGGGCGAACTGTTCGATCCGGTGCGACGAACGCCCATGCACGAGTGGCACGAGGCGCACGGGGCGGTTTGGGAGGACGTGGGGCGGTGGAAGCGCCCGCGCTACTACGCCCGTGGTGCCGGCGAGAGCATGGACGAGGCGGTGCGCCGCGAATGCCTGGCGGCGCGAGGTGGCGTTGCCATGCTGGACGCCTCGACACTCGGCAAGATCGACGTGCAGGGGGCCGATGCGGCCCGGTTTCTGGATCGCGTGTACAGCAACGGCTTTCGGCGCTTGGCCGCGGGTCGCTGCCGCTACGGCCTCATGCTGCGCGAGGACGGCACCATCCTCGACGACGGCGTGACGGTGCGGGTGGCGGAGAACCGCTACCTGGTGCACACCACCACCGGCAATGCGGAAGCGGTTCTCTCCTGGCTGGAACTGTGGCGCCAAACCGAGTGGCCGGAGCTGAACGTGCATCTGACTTCCGTGACGGATCATTGGGCCACGGCGGCGGTGGTGGGGCCGAAGTCGCGGACGGTTTTGCGCCGGGTCTGTACCGACATCGACCTGTCGCCAGACGCCTTCCGCTTCATGGACTACCGTGCCGGCCACGTCGCCGGCGTGCCGGCGCGGGTCTATCGCATCAGCTTCAGCGGCGAGCTTTCGTTCGAGGTGAACGTGGCGGCCCAGCACGGGGCGAGGGTGTGGAAGGCGCTCATGGCGGCCGGGGAGGACTTCGGCATCACTCCCTACGGCACCGAGACGATGCACGTGCTGCGGGCGGAGATGGGGTTCATCATCGTCGGCCAGGACACCGACGGCTCCATGACGCCGGACGACATGGGCCTCGCCGGCCTCGTTCGCCAAGGCAAGCCGTGGGGCTTTCTGGGCGACCGTTCTCTCTCGCTGCCGGAGCATCAGCGGCCGGACCGACCGCAACTCGTGGGCCTTGCCCCGCTGAACCAGGCCGCCGTGCTGCCAGAGGGCGCGCAACTCGTCACCGAGCTGCGCCCGAAGCTACCGGCGAAGATGCACGGCCACGTCACTTCGAGCCATCTGAGCGCCGCCCTCGGCCACTCCTTTGCGCTCGCAATGGTGAAGGGCGGCCGCGAGCGCATGGGCGAAACCCTCTACAGCCCGCAGGCGGACGGCAGCGTCATTCCGGCGAGGGTGGTGCCGAGCGTATTCCTGAAGCCGGTGGTGGACGCGGACGAGGGCGAAACTGCGGCCGAATCTCTGGCTCTGGAGCCGCCAGGGGAGGCGACAGCCCCAGCGATGCTGAATCTGCAGGGCGATGGCACAGACGAGTTCCGCCAGGCGGCTTCCGAGGTGCTGCACGTCGCCCTTCCCGAAGACCCCTGCACCACCGCCCGCAATGCAAGCATCGCAATTCACTGGCTCGCCCCAGACGAATGGCTGATCGTCGCCCCACCCGGCGAAGAAGCCGAGCTCGAACGCCGCCTGCGAGAGGCCACAACTGGCCCCAGCGCCGCCATCACCGACGTAACCGGCGCCCACATCCTCCTCCGGCTAAGCGGCCCCCAAGCCCGAGAAGCGTTGGCAAGCGCCGCCCCGTACGACCTC
>VXPR01000467.1 GCA_009839405.1 Gammaproteobacteria bacterium | reverse complement strand
GGAACGGAGCCCCTTCCTGTCACTCCCCCCTCGCGGGGGAGTGACAGGAAAGGAGCGCCCCGTAGGGGACGGGCTTGTCCCGCACCGACAGATTCAGCGCGGGACGCGTAGGGGGGACAAGCCTACGCAGCCTGGTCGCGCTGTTGCATGGCCCATAGTTCGGCATAGAGGCCGCGTCGAGCCAGCAGCTCCGCGTGGGTGCCGCGGTCCACGACTTCGCCCTTGTCGAGCACGATGATGCGGTCGGCGTCCTGCACGGTGGATAGGCGGTGGGCGATGACGACGGTGGTGCGGCTGCGCGCGAGCTCCTCGAGCGCTGCGAGGATGGCTTGTTCGGTGCCGGAGTCGAGCGAAGAGGTGGCCTCGTCGAAGAGCATGAACGCCGGGCGCTTGAGGATGGCGCGGGCGATGGCGATGCGCTGCTTCTCGCCGCCGGAAAGCTTGAGGCCACGTTCGCCCACCGTGGTCTCGTAGCCGGCCGGCAAGCGCGCGATGAACTCGTCGAGGTGCGCGAGCCTTGCCGCCTCGCGGACTTCCGCATCGCTCGCATCCGGGCGGCCATAGCGAAGGTTGTGCATCAGCGTGTCGTTGAACAGCACCGTGTCCTGCGGAACCATGCCGATGCCGGCGCGCAGGCTGTCTTGCTGGAGCCCAGCGATGTTGCTGCCGTTGATGCGCACTTCGCCAGCGTCCACGTCGTAGAAGCGATAGAGCAGCCGCGCCACCGTGGACTTGCCGGCGCCGCTTGGGCCCACCAGGGCCACCTTTTCGCCGGGTGCCACGACGAAGCTCACGTCGCGCAGGATGGGGCGTTCCGGGTGGTAGGCGAAACTCACCCGGTCGAACTCGATGCGGGCGTCGCCGGCGGCGAGCGGCACCGCGTCGCGTGCGTCCACCACCTGCGAGCCCCGGTCGAGGATGTCCACCATCCGCTCGACGTCGGTGAGCGCCCGCTTCAGTTGCCGATAGACGCTGCCGAGGGCGTTCAGGGGCGCGAACACCTGCATGGCGAAGGCGTTGATGAGCACGAGATCGCCCAAGGTCATGCTGCCGTCCACCACTTGGCCGGCGGCCAGGATCATCATCGCCAGCATGCCGCTCGTGACAAACAGCGCCTGACCGCAGTTGAGGAAGGCGAGTGAATAGCGGTTGCGCGCCCGCCAGCGTTCCCACTCGGCGAGGTCCTGATCGTAAGCGTCCTGCTCGAGCTCCTCGTTGCCGAAGTACTTGACCGTTTCGTAGTTGATGAGGCTGTCGATGGCACGGGTGTTGGCGCGGGAGTTGGCGTCGTTGGAGCGGCGGATGAATTGCGTGCGCCACTCCGTGACCCGAACGGTGAAGGCGATGAAGACGGCAGCGGCGACCGCGACGATGACGGCGTAGGTGGCGTCGTAGTTGGCGAGCAGGATCACCGTGATGCCGCCGATCTGCAGGAAGGTGGGGAAGATGCTGAACACAAGCACCCGCATGAGGTCCGTGATGCCGTTGACGCCGCGGTCGAGATCGCGGGAGACGCCGCCGGTGCGGCGCGACAGGTGGTATTCGAGATCAAGGCCGTGCAGATGCGCCAGCACCTTGAGCGAAACCCGGCGCATGGCGCGCACCGTCACCGTGCCGAAAAGCGCATTGCGCAACTCGCCGAACACCGTGATGCTGAGACGGGCGAGACCGTAGGCGACCAGCAACGCCATCGGCACGGTCAGCGTCGGCCCCACTTGGGTCGTGTCGAGGTTGTCGACGATCAGCTTCAGCAGCCACGGCACCAGCAGCGAGGTGCCGGTGGATGCGAGCAGCAGCGCCACGGAAACGGCAACGCGGAAGCGAAACTCGAGCAGGAACGGCAGCACGCTCGCCAGCACGCTGAGATCGCGCTCGCCTAGCAGGCGCAAGGGAGAGGTGTCTGCTTGCCTGGTTTCGGACATGTAGTGGCGCCGACTTAGGCGGCTGTTGCTGCACTGCCTCTGTTCGCTGGTGGCAGCATAGTGCCCGATTCCGCGCTGTCGTGTGACGGGCATTCGGTTTGGGAGGGAAGCTCCCAGCCCGGCGGGGACGGCGGGCCGCCGACGGGCAGGGAACAGGCTTGTTGCGACGGGCTTGTCCCGTCCCGTTCCGAATTCGTCGAAGCGTCCAGCACGGGACAAGCCCGTCCCCTACGAAGAAAAGCGACGCAAGATCATTTCGTTGCACGGTCTGTTCCATGGAAGGGGAGCAACGCACGAACCCGGCGAGGGGAGGAACCGAGTCCGTGCGTTGCCAGCAGGCAACTATCCCCAGCCTGCATTTCTCGCCCGCGCTCGCAGCGAGTGCATCGTCGTCCGCCAACGAGGGCTGGTGAGAAATGCGGGCTGTTTCTCTACGCTAGGATGCGGCAGAGCGTGTTTTCGTCGCCGATGCTGCCGCCCTTGGTGACGATGCTGAGGTCATGGTCCTCGAACCGACTCACCGGAACGCCCGTGACGACACACCCCTCGACATGCATGGATCGGTTTCCAAGGATCGCGCCGGCCGTGTCGCCACCCAGGATGACCAGGGTGCCGACGACGTCTCGAGCCAGCAGTTCCTGAACGCTGGTGGCGACGCTGCTAGCCATCGCCTCGGCGGCGCTGCCCGCGATCGGACCGGTACTGTCCGTGGTTGCGAGCACCGCGTCGTTGCCTCGGCGCAGTTCCTCTTCCGCGAGGTCCACTTCCGAAGTGTGGAATCGCGCGGCCGGCAGCTCGGCGACCTGCCGTCGGCTCACCGGATGCAGGCTGCCGCAGACCACAAGTGCCGGTCTCGGCAGCATTGGCGGCACGGCGGTCGGCCGGTTGCGGATGAGTGCAGCGTAGGCGGCAAGAGCTCCGGTCGCACCCACGGGGATACGAGATTCGGTGTGGCAGCGCTGGGCGGCGGTGCGGAGCTCCGCGTTGTCGTCTGCATCGAGCACCACGACGCCGCCGTCCGGGAGCGCATCGCCACATCCGGCGGCATGGAGGTAGTCTGCCGGACGACTCGAAGGCAATGGATTGCGCGGGTCGCGACCGAGCGGCCCCTCCGCCACCGGCACGCCATGCACATAGACCGTGCCGTCTCGACAGCGCCGCCCGGCGTCGGGATAGCTCGCAATCACGCCCACCCGATGCCCAGCACGGAGCAGCGCTGCCACTTCGTGGGCCCAGTTGCCGCGCAGGCCCGAATCCATCTTGTGGCACCGACGGCGTGCTGGATGGCTATGCGCAGCCACGACGGCGCGCCCTGCCTCCGCCCCTTCGACATGGCGAGAGGCGACATCCAGCAGAAGGCAGTCATCGTGGCAAGCCGGCGCCTCGGCGAGGCGAGCCGTAAAGCCAAGATCCGCAATGGCGCCGCCAACCTCCAGCGCGCCGGTACGGTCGTCGGCGGTCACCAGCAACGGGACATCCACCGTCATCGCACTCATAGGTCTTTTGGAGCGAGGCATTCTGCCTTCTCCAAAGGCCCGTCCGCGCCCGTGTTGAACGCACCGATGGATTCGGCACGGGCCTCGTAGGGGCGGGGCTTGTCCCCGCCCGTCTTGAATGCACCGACAGACTCGGCAAGGGACCGGACAAGCCCGTCCCTACGAGGAATGCGTTAGTGAGTCCTCGAGGGCGCGCGTTGGGCAAAGAGTGGCTATTGGGGGTTGAGTGTTAGGTCGGCTGTTGGTTGGGGTCCGTCGGATCGTTGCGGCGTGAGTTCGGTGGCGTCCTCTCTCGGCGTGGGGCGGCGTTCGAGGGCGATGTCGATGATTTCGTCCATCCAGGACACGGGCATTACCGTCAGGTCTTCGAGGACGTTGCCCGGGATTTCCTTTAGGTCGGGTTCGTTTTCCTTCGGGATGATGACGTGGCGGATGCCGCCCCGCCGGGCGGCGAGGAGCTTTTCCTTCAGGCCGCCGATGCGGAGCACCTGGCCCCGCAGGGTGATTTCGCCGGTCATGGCGACATCGGCGGAGACGGGGATGCCGGTGATGACGCTGACGAGGGCGGTGCACATGCCGACGCCGGCGCTGGGGCCATCCTTTGGCGTTGCGCCTTCCGGGACGTGGATGTGGATGTCGTGGTTCTCGTGGTGGTCGGCGGGGATGCCCAAGGCTGCCGCACGGCTGCGCACGAACGTCATGGCGGCCTGGATGGACTCCTGCATCACGTCGCCAAGGGAGCCGGTCTTGATCTGGCGGCCCTTGCCCGGCACGGCGATGGCTTCGATGCTGAGGAGTTCGCCACCGGCGGAGGTCCACGCGAGGCCGGTGGCGACGCCCACTTGACTCGCCTCCTCGGCAAGGCCGTAGGTGAAGCGGCGCACGCCGTTGTAGCGTTCGATGTCCTCCTCGGTGATCGCCGCGGGGCCCGCCTCCCGCTCGCCGAAGGCTTGCTCGGTGACGATCTTGCGGCAGATCTTGGCGATCTCCCGCTCTAGGCCCCGGACGCCAGCCTCGCGCGTGTAATAGCGCACCAAGTGGCGCAGCGCGTCCTCGCCGAGTTCGAAATCACCATCCTTGAGGCCGCTCAGGCGCTTCTGCTTCGGCGTCAGAAAGCGGGTGGCGATCTTGAGCTTCTCCTCCTCGGTGTAGCCTGGCAGACGGATCACTTCCATGCGGTCGAGCAGCGCCGGGGGGATGTTCATGGAGTTGGACGTGCAGACGAAGAACACGTCCGAGAGGTCGAAGTCCACCTCCACGTAGTGGTCGTTGAAGGAGTGGTTCTGCTCCGGGTCCAGCACTTCGAGCAAGGCCGAGGCGGGATCGCCGCGCATGTCCTGACCCATCTTGTCCACTTCATCGAACAGGAACAATGGGTTCCGCACCCCGGCCTTGGAGAGCTTCTGCAGCACCTTGCCCGGCAGCGAGCCGATGTAGGTGCGGCGGTGGCCGCGGATTTCCGCCTCGTCGCGCACGCCCCCCAAGGCCATGCGCACATAGCGCCGGTTGGTGGCGCGGGCGATGGACTCGCCAAGGGAAGTCTTGCCGACCCCCGGGGGCCCGACCAGGCAAAGCACAGGCCCCTTGACCTTGCGCACTCGCCCCTGCACGGCAAGGTATTCGAGGATGCGCGCCTTGACTTCCTCGAGGCCGTAGTGGTCCTCGTCGAGAATGCGGCTGGCGGCGCGCAGGTCGCGGCGCACGCGGCTGCGCTTGCGCCACGGCAGGCCCACGAGCCAGTCGAGATAGCCGCGCACCACCGTGGCTTCGGCCGACATCGGCGGCATCAGCTTGAGCTTGCCGAGCTCGGTCTCGGCCTTTTCCTTCGCCTCGCGGGTCATGCCGGCAGCCTCGATGCGCTTCGCCATTTCGTCGGCATCGCTGCTCGCTGGCTCGCCGCCACCGAGTTCCTTTTGAATGGCCTTCATCTGCTCGTTCAGGTAGTACTCGCGCTGGCTCTTCTCCATCTGTCCCTTGACGCGGCGGCGGATGTCGCGCTTGACATCGCCAGCCTCGATGCGAGTGCCGAGGAAATCGGACACGGACTTCAGCCGTGCGTGCAGATCGAGGGTTTCAAGCACCTGCTGGCGCTGCGGCAAGTCGAGCGGCAGTTGTCCGGCAAGCGTGTCGAGGAGGCGACCGGGGTCGTCGAGGCTCGTGACCGCGGCGATCACGTCTTCGGCCACCTTGGTCGCCTTGCAGTAGCGCTCGAAGACTTGCTTGGCCTCGCGCACGAGAGCATCCGCCTGCTCGTCCGGCAGCATGGGTTCGTGCCACACCTCTACGTTGGCGAGGGTGTGCTCGCCGGTGGCGTCGTAGGTTTCGAGCTTGGCGCGGGCCTGGCCTTCGACCAGCACTTTCACCATGCCGTCCGGCAGCGTCAGCATTTGCAGCACGAGGCCGACGACGCCAACGCCGAAGACATCCTCGCGCGTTGGCTCCGCGGCTTCGCCGTTGCGCTTGGCGAGCAGCAGGATGCGGCGCTCGCCGTCGCCGCTGGCGGCGGCTTCGAGCGCCCGGATCGAGCGCGCGGTGCCGACGAAGAGCGGCTGCACGCCGTGCGGGAAGACCACCATGTCCTTGAGTGGCAGGACGGGGATGCTGGCGATGCGAGCCCGCTTGCCCTCTTCCTCGCTCATGCGTGTGTGGCCAAGTTAGCGGTTAGCCCTCGGCGCCGGCGACCTTCTCGTCCATGCTCGGAATGACCATGGGCGGGCGCCGTCCTTCGATGACGCATTCGTCCACCACGACCTTGCTCACCGACTGCTGGGTCGGCAGGTCGTACATGGTGTCGAGCAGGACGCCTTCGAGGATCGAGCGCAGGCCCCGGGCGCCGGTCTTGCGCTCCATGGCCTTGCGCGCCACGGCCTGCAAGGCGTCGTCGCGGAACACCACCTCGACACCCTCCATCTCGAAGAGCTTGGTGTACTGCCGGGTGAGGGAGTTGCGCGGCTCGGTGAGGATCTGCATCAGCGCTTCGCTGTCGAGCTCCTCGAGCGTTGCCACCACCGGCAGGCGGCCGACGAACTCCGGTATCAGGCCATACTTGATGAGGTCTTCCGGTTCCACGCCGCGCAGGGTTTCGCCGATCTTGGCGCGGTCGGCCTCGCCGGCGATGTCGGCGGAGAAGCCGATGCCGCTCTTCGAAGTGCGGTTCTGGATCACCTTGTCGAGCCCGGCGAAGGCGCCGCCGCAGATGAACAGGATGTTGGAAGTGTCCACCTGCAGGAACTCCTGCTGCGGATGCTTGCGCCCGCCTTGAGGCGGGACTGCCGCGAGAGTTCCTTCGATCAGCTTGAGCAGGGCCTGCTGCACCCCCTCACCGGAAACGTCGCGGGTGATGGACGGGTTGTCGGACTTGCGCGAAATCTTGTCGATCTCGTCGATGTAGACGATGCCAACCTGGGCGCGGTCCACGTCGTAGTCGCACTTCTGCAGGAGCTTCTGGATGATGTTCTCGACATCCTCGCCGACGTAGCCGGCCTCGGTGAGGGTCGTGGCATCGGCGATGGTGAACGGCACGTCGAGCACTCGCGCCAGGGTTTCTGCAAGCAGCGTCTTGCCGCAGCCGGTGGGGCCGATCAAGAGGATGTTGCTCTTGGAAAGCTCGACGTCGTCTTTCTTGCCCTTGTAGTTCAGGCGCTTGTAGTGGTTGTACACAGCCACCGAGAGCACCTTCTTGGCGTACTCCTGGCCGATGACGTACTCATCGAGTGTGGCCTTGATCTCCGCCGGGGCCGGCAGCCGGTCGCTCTCCTTGCTTTCGCCGGTCTCCTGGACTTCTTCGCGGATGATGTCGTTGCAAAGCTCAACGCACTCGTCGCAGATGAAGACGCTCGGCCCGGCGATGAGCTTGCGAACTTCGTGCTGACTCTTGCCGCAAAACGAGCAGTAGAGCATCTTGCCCGCTTCGTCGCCCTTGCCCCTGTGGTTGTCCGCCATGAATGTCCCTGGCTCTCAAGAAACGGAGGAGACGCAAACATGATGGGTTGCCGCCGATTTTGCAACCCCACGGTTTTGTAGGGGCGGGCTTGTCCCGTCCCGGCGGGCCCTGCGGGCGCGTTGGCAGTTCGCTTGCGCGAACTGCTGTGCTTTGACGAATTCCTCGTGTCGAATTCAAGACGGGCGGGAACCAGCCC
>VXPR01000159.1 GCA_009839405.1 Gammaproteobacteria bacterium | reverse complement strand
TGGGCTACCCCCGCCCCACCGAAGCCGAGTGGGCCTGGAGCGCCCGCAGCACGGAGGCGGCACCGCTGCGCTTCCCTTGGGGCGATCAGTTGCCACCACCGGACCGGCATGGAAACTATGCCGATCGGGCCGCGTCCAATGTGGTGGGACGGATCATCTTCGGCTACAACGACAATTACATCGTCGCCGCCCCGGTGGGTTCGTTTCTTGCAAACCCGAAGGGCATCTACGACTTGGGCGGCAACGTCGCGGAATGGACCCATGACTTCTACGAAATCCCAGAGCAGATGGAGGCGGTCGATCCGTTGGGAGCGGAGGAAGGCGACTACCATGTCATCCGAGGATCGAGCTGGATGCACGGCACGATCACGGACTTGCGCCTGTCCTTCCGCGACTACGGCAGCGACGGACGCCAGGACGTGGGCTTCCGCATTGCCCGGTTCGCAGAGTGAGGTGAACGCGAAAGCGATGGACACTCGACCAACGCATCCCCAGTGCGCGCCCTTCGGGCGCGAGCGAGGGCGAGACGCCCTCGCCCTAGAGGCCCTCACCGAGAGGCGGTGGATTCATGGATGGCGGTGGGCGAAGGTTCGAATGTCAAAGAGTTTGAGAGGCGCCACACTAGCGCTCGTGCTGGGCATTGCCGCCGGGTCGGGCCTGGCTGCGGAAGGCAACTTGGAGGAAGAGGATGCCGGGGAGGCCATCGGCGACGAGGTGGTGGTGGTGGAGCAATCGGACGAAGCCGAGGCGCGACGCGAAAGGCCACCGAGGCCCCCGGTAGCGCGCGACGTGTTCGTCCCTAGCGAGGAAATCTCCGAGGACGTGGAAGTACCCTTCCCGGTGGACATCTGACGGAGCAGCCGACCGCATGAAGAAGGTCCTATCCAACGATTTCGTCTATCAGCTCGTGGCTCTCGTGCTGGCGCTGATCGTCGTGCATCTGGTCTATGTCACGGTCATCCGCCCGAATGCCGACGCCATCCTGGGCGCCCAGGCCGACCGCGTGGCGCAAGGCGAGGCGTTCGTGCCCGACCGCTCCCTCTATGTCGTGCTGCGCGACTACGAGCAGGAGTCCTGCTTCGTGCTGATGCTGTGGGCCATGTCCATTATGGGCATGAAGACGCGCAACTCGTTCCGCGAGCGGCGGATGCTCGAGGAGCGCTTCATCAACGTCTCGGAGGGTATGAGCATCCTGCCCGAGGACGCGCGGCTCTACTCGCGGCCTCTGCAGGCGCTCCCTGACGCCACCCGCCGCACCCTGCTGCCCCGCACGCTGCTCGCGGCGCTGCAGCGCTTCGCGGCCACGCAGCATGTGCAGGATGTCTCCGACACGGTGCGTTCGGTGTGCGAGGCCGAGTCCGACCATCTCGACAGTGAACTCGCCATGATCCGCTACATCGCCTGGGCCATCCCCTCCATCGGTTTCATCGGCACCGTGCGCGGCATCGGCGACGCGCTCGGGCAAGCCTATCGAGCGGTGGAAGGAGACATCGCCGGCGTCACCACCAGCTTGGGCGTCGCCTTCAACTCCACCTTCGTGGCCCTCGTCATAAGCATCGTCATCATGTTCCTCATGCATCAGGTGCAATTGGTGCAGGAGCGGCTGGTGCTCGACACCCAGCACTATTGCGAGGAACATCTCATCCGCCACCTGCAAGCCCGCGACGCGCTCTAGGGGCGCGCCGTTAACCGTGCTCATCCTCGACTTCAACGACTCCGAGATCACGCTCTGGCGTGACGATGCCCTGCTCTATCGCGCCCCGGGCGTGGCCCATGTGGACGACGCGCAGGTGCTGTTCGGGGACGAGGCGGCGCAGCGTTCAAGGCTCTATCCCGGCCAGTCGCACGACCAGTTCTGGCGGCGGCTGAACGCCGAAGCGGTTGCGCCACCGGGGCCTACCGTCGCCAACCAGGCCGATCTCGTCTATCTGCATCTCAAGGCCATTCTCGACGCAGCGAACGCCAATGCCGGCGAGGACTTGGTCGCGCTTGCGCCAGGCGCCATCACCGGCGAGCGACTGTCGCTTTTCCTTGGCATCGCCCGCGAAGTAGGTGCCGGCGTGCGCGCCGTGGTCGATGGTGGCGTCACCGGCGCAGCGGCGGGCGCGCTTCCTGCGGGCCTCGAGGATTGCACCTGCGCTGTCGTCGACGTCACCCGCCACGGCGGGGTCGTTTCCACCATCGACATCGCGGGGGCCGAAGTGCAGCGCCGCAATGTCGTCGAGGTGGTGGAGGCCGGGGTCGGCACCATTTTCGAGGGCTGGATCGCGCTTGCCGCCGACCGCTTCGTGACCGAAACCCGACTCGATCCCCTCCGCATCGCCGCCACGGAGCAGCAGCTCTTCGATCGTCTCGGCGAGCTGATTGCCACCGGCGAGGGCACGCGCATCGAACTCGACCACGACGATGGTCTGCGCAGGGTGGACATCTCCCGCGAGGCCCTCGCGCACAAGGCCGCGCGCAACTACGACGCCCTTGTCGCAGCCGTCGGCGCCGTCGATGCCATCGCCGTGACCCATCGGGCGGCACGGCTTCCGGGCCTCGCCGAGCGCATGAAGCAACTTGCGCTTCCGGTCACGGAACTCCCAGAAGACGCATTGCGACAGGCCGTGCACGACAACGCGGAGCGCATCCTGGGCGACGGCACCGCAGTGCGATACGTCACCGTATTGGCCGCGCGACGGGGTGCCGAGCCGGCGAGGCCCGCCGCGCCGGCGCGGCGACCACCCACACACCTCGTGTGCGCCGGCATAGCCGTGCCCATCCGCCAATGCCCTGACGCCAGCGACCATCCGGCGTGTGAAGCGCAAGGCCCGGCCTTTGCCATCCGCGTCGAAGACACGCAAGTCCACCTCACCCCCGCGAGCGACGACGCAACCATGGCGGATGGCGCGCTGCGCGCCACGCGTCCCGCATGGGCCGGCGACACCGTGCTCTGGCAAGGCATAGAGTTCCGCCTCGTCGCGGTGCGACAGTAGCGAGCGGCACGGCCATGGCCCGCACCCAACGCCGCTTCAACGTGTTCTCGCTGTCGTTTCTGGACGTGATGTCCTGCGGCTTCGGCGCGGTGGTGCTGATCTTCCTCATCATCAACCACGCCGTGGAGGACGACACCCAAGAGGTGAACCGCGACCTGTTGGCCGAGGTGCGCAAGCTCGACTACGAGATCGACACCGGCGAAGAGGACCTGGTGGACTTGCAGGAGACCCTCGAAGGGACCCGCGCTCGCATCAGCACCGCACGGCGCGAACTGCTCGCGATGCTCGAAGACCTCGAACGCCGCAAGGCCGACCTCGACGAGATCGAAGCCGAGACCATCGCCCGTCAGGAGGACGTCCAAGAACTGCAATCCGATGTGGAAACGCGTGAGGCCGAAGTGGAAAAGCTCCAGGCACAGGAGGAGCTCAGCAAGGGACGGCAACTCATCGAGGTGGCCGGCGAGGGCGACCGGCAATACCTGACAGGCCTCTTCGTCGGCGGCCGCTACGTGCTCATCGCCCTAGATGCCTCCGCCAGCATGCTCGACGAGACCATCGTGCAGGTGATCCGCCGCCGCAACATGTCGCGCGAGCGCCAGATGCAGGCGCCGAAGTGGGAGCGCGCCCGCCGCACGGTGGAATGGCTCACGGCGCAGGTGCCGCTCGACAGCAACTTTCAGATCATGGTGTTCAACACCGGCGCCCAGACCCTGCTGCCCACCACCAACTGGTATCCCGCCACCGACCAGGAGGCGCTCGACTCCGCCCTCGCGCTCCTCGCCGACACAGTGCCGGCCGGCGGCACTAGCCTGGAGCCCGTGATGAGCGCCATCAACGGCCTGCGCCCGCGCCCGGACAACGTCTATCTCATCGTCGACAGCCTGCCTACCCAAGGCGACCGACCACCCCGTGGCAGCACGGTGGACGGCCGCACGCGACGCAGCTACTTCGAGAACGCCACCAAGCGCCTGCCGGCCGGCGTGCCCTTCAACATCATCCTGTTCCCCATGGAGGGCGACCCGATGGCCTCGGCGGCATACTGGAGCCTTGCCAGCGTCACGGGCGGGGCCTATCTCGCGCCGTCGAGGGATTGGCCGTGAGAGTCATCCATCCGCGGAAAGGGTCCTGGGGGCGAGGGCATCTTGCCCTCGCACGCGCCGTCAGGCGCGCTTCATTTGCGTCGACGCGAGACCAGTTCCCCGAAGGTGCGCCTAACGGCGCCTCGGGAGGGCAAGATGCCCTCCCCCCCAACGCCTGTCTCACCGAGGCTCGCCGCAGATGAGAAGGCGCGACATCGAAGAGATCGGTCTTTCCTTCCTGGACGTCATCTGCTGCGGCTTCGGCGCCATCATTCTGCTCCTGATGATCGTCAAGACCGTGCAGCCCATCGTGCTCGAAGAGACCGACCTTGAACTCGACGGCATCGTGGCACTCAAGCGCGAGTCCAAGTTCGACATCGAGGGACAGACGCGCGTGCTGAAGCGGCAGATCGAGGACGAGCAGCGCCAGCTCGATCAGGAGCTTTCCCAACTCGCGCGGGTCAAGCAGCAGGTGAGCGACATCCTTGGCCAGTTCAGTGCCGCCGAAGACCAGGCCGTGCAGCAAGTGGCGCGCCACAACCAGCTCTCAGAAGCCAAGCAATCCCTCACCGACGAGATGGAGCGCCTGCTGGGCCTCAACTTCAGCCGCCTCGACAACACCATCGGCGGCATTCCGGTGGACAGCGAGTACATCATCTTCGTCATCGACACCTCCGGCAGCATGTACAACTTTGCCTGGCCCTTGGTGGTGCAGAAGCTGCAGGAAACCCTCGACATCTATCCCACCGTCAAGGGCATACAGGTGATGAACGACATGGGCAACTACATGTTCAGCCAATACGTGGACACCTGGATTCCCGACACCCCCGCCCGCCGCCGCGCCATCGTCGGGCGGCTGCGCACCTGGAACGCCTTCTCCAACTCGAGCCCCGTCGAAGGCGTGACCAAGGCCATCACCACCTTCTATGCACCGGACAAGAAGATCAGCGTCTATGTCTTCGGCGACGACTTCCAAGGCCGCTCGGTCGAAGTCGTGGTGGACACCATCGACCGCTTCAACGCCGCCGACGAGGACGGCAATTGCCGCGTCCGAGTCCACGCCATCGGCTTCCCGGTAGTGTTAGGACAGGCGCAGTCGGCAGCCAACTTCGCGGCACTCATGCGCGAACTCACCGCGCGCAACTGCGGGACCTTCGTGGGCCTCGCAAGCTATGAGTAGCCCTTGGGACGCTCCGCCATCCACTCGCGCTAGGAACTTGCGCTCTAGAACGCAGTTCGTCGGGGACGTGCCGAATCCATCGATGCCTTCAACACGGGCGGGGACAAACCCCGCCCCTACGGGTCCCGTACCGAATCCATCGAAGTGCAGCAGTTCGCGCGAGCGAACTGCCAACGCGCCCGTCAGGGCGCGCCGGTTGCTCGGACACGGCTAGGCATTTCGAGTAGGCTTTCGTTGGTGGTCGCAGGGAGTGCTAAACGAGTGCCGGTTTCCGGGTTCTCGGTCGCGGGTCTAGCCGTGCTTTCCGGCTCGCGCGTTGGGCGGGCCCTGTACGGTGCCGCGGCGGGCGCTGTGCTGTTGGTCGCGATGCTCGGCTGCGCTCGCGGCGCTTCCGTCACGGTCAACACCACCGTGCCGAGTCCGCTGGTAAACCCCATCCCGGTGAAGATGGGCGTCTATTTCGACGATGCACTCACCGCCTATGTCCACGTGGAGGAAGTGCCGGATCACGGCGAGTACCGCATCGACCTCGGCGCTTCGCAAGTACCGGTATTCGAGCGCGTCTTCGACGCCATGTTCCAAGACGTTACGCGCCTCAAGGGCAAGGCGCTGGAGAACGAGAATGCCGCCCCCTTCCTCGACGCGCTGCAGAGCTCCGGTGCCAATGTCGATGCCGTGCTCGCACCCACCATCGAGGAGATGCAGTTTGCAATCCCGGCGCAGACCAAGGGCGACTTCTACGAGGTGTGGATCAAGTACCGCATGAAGCTCTTCGCCACCGACGGCACCCTGATCGCCGACTGGGACCTGCTCGGCTATGGCAAGGCCAACAGCGACAACTACGGCTCGGTGGGCACCCAGGACGACGCCCTCGGCGACGCCACCATCTGGGCCCTGCGCGACGCCGCCGCCTTCCTGTCGTTCTACTTCCCCACGGTTGACGGCGTGCGGGAGTGGCTGGAGGGTCGGGGAGTCGGCG
Organism: Gammaproteobacteria bacterium; assembly: GCA_009839405.1. Lineage (GTDB taxonomy): Bacteria > Pseudomonadota > Gammaproteobacteria > Pseudomonadales > Azotimanducaceae > VXYL01. The sequence continues at coordinate 1,352 of VXPR01000159.1, read as the reverse complement.
CGTGAGTCGGTGCCGGTTCCACCCGCCGCTGCTGGCGGGCGCGCTCCTGCTGGCGACTGCCTTGGCAGGCTGCGTGCAGCCCACCATCGACCAGGTGCGCTTCGCCCGCACGGGCCCCTTGGGTGACCAGTCCGTGGTGATCCTCTCCCGCAAGCACAAGACCCAAGGTGAGACCGAGAACGACTTCATCTCCTGCGTCAGCGACAGCGTGGCCGCCGGCGACGACAGCCTCTCGGTGCTGGCCGAGCGGCAGTTCGTCGATTCCGTGTTTCCGTGGTTCGAGCCGCGCACCGCGCCACTGACCATGGACAAACTCGGCGAAGTGATCGCCGAACCCCTGGTTGGCAATCGCATCCGCGACATTGGCGTGCGCTACCTAGTGTGGATCGAGGGAACCACCGAACGCACCGACCAGGCCGGCACCGTGCAATGCACCGTGTTCACCGGCGGGATGCCAGCCTGCTTCGGCTTCCTCTCGTGGGAAGACGCCTCGAACTACGAAGCCTCCATCTGGGACGTCACCGAGGGCATCGCCGTCGGCAAGGTCACCTCCGAAGCCGTCGGCACCTCCTTCATCCCCGCCGTCGTCGTCCCCATCCCGTTTATCGCCCGCGTCCAACCGGAGGCCTGCACGAACCTCTCCGACCAGATCAAGAGCTTCCTGGGCGACAGCGAGGCGTAATGCAAGTTTCGGCGGTGGAGTTTTCGCAACAGCTTCCGCTATGTAAGGAACTTTACTAGCGCGCAATCCCTTGCTGAAGTTTGTCGGCCTAGTCTTTAGTGGCGGTCGCTGCTAATGAAGAAACTCTAGCAAGGTAAGCCGTTGCTCAGTACGCCTATCTCGACATCCTTAACGACGACACCGAGCCACTTCGATGACCGGTCAACCACTAGCCAAAGCACCCGACTTCGCGCTTGACCTTCTACCGGCGATGCGGGTGCTTGAGGTTGGGACGGGTGTTGCTGCCGCGTATGCGGCGCGTCATCTCGGCAATCAAGGGGCCGATGTCGTCAAGGTGGAGGCGCCGGAGGGGGATCCGGCGCGGCGGGTTGGGCCGTTTGCCGGGGATGTGGACGAGGAGGGCAGTGGGCTCTTTCTTGCCGTGAATCTGGACAAGCGCAGCGTCTGTCTTGATCTCGAGACCGATGCTGCGCGCGAGGAGCTTGCCCGCCTCGTTGGCTGGGCGAACGTGCTGGTGCATTCGTTGCGCGGCGACGAGGCGCGGCGACTGGGGCTCGATCAAGCAACCTTGCGGGCGTCTCGGCCGGATCTCGTGGTTTTGGCCATGACGCCGTTCGGGCTTAGCGGGCCGTATGCGGGCCTTGCCGCCTCCGAGGTCACGCTGTCGCAT
>VXPR01000055.1 GCA_009839405.1 Gammaproteobacteria bacterium | reverse complement strand
GTGGTTTGGGGGGTCCCGCGGGGTGGGATCGACGTTTGTTCGCGGCGTTGCCCGGCATCGCCCTTTCCCCCCTCCCCGGCCCCGCGGCCTCCCCCGCCGCGTCGGCAGTTGCTTCGCAACTGCTGCTAGCGCAAGAGGATGCCGTGGAGGAGATCGTCGTGGAGGCGGAACGCGAGGGCGGCGGCCCCGCCGATCCCTTTGGCCTGCTTTCCCACGAGCGCATCGACTCTGTGCTTGGCCTCGGCAAGAGCCTGCACGAGACTCCCCGCGCCGCCGCCTCTGTCAGCGAACGAGTGATTGATCTCTACGGCATCGAGCGGGTCACCGACTTCGCCAGCATCCTCGCCGGCACCTACACCGCATCCTTCTTCGGCCTCGCCACCAGCATGGAGATGCGCGGCTCCCGAGGAGACCTGCACTTCCGCGGCATGCGGCGGCTATCGAGCGCGGGTGGCTGGGTTTCCGTCATCGGCGCGACGACACGGGTTGACGTGGTGCGTGGCCCTGCAGCACCCATCCACGGCCCTTCCTCGATCTCCGGCTACATCAACTTCGTGCCAAAGACGGCGCGGGCGGACGAGGAACGCTTCCTGGACAAGCCCGTCGGCGAAATCTCGCTCGCGACCGGCTCTTGGGAACACCTGGTCGTCGAAGCCCAGCGCGGCGGCCCGGCGACGGTGTTCGGCAAGCCCGCCGGCTACCACGTCTTCGCCTTGGCTGAGGACTCGGGCAGGTTCTACGACGCCCTGCCGAACAACACCCAGCGGATGCTGCAGTCGTCGCTGGTGGTGGACTTGCGCGACAACATCTGGATTGAGGCAGGTCAGCAATACCAGCGCTGGCGGGGCGCGGAGGTGGGTGGCTGGAACCGCTTGGACCAGAGGCTGATCGACGAGGGGCTGTATCTCTCGGGGCATCCACTCGTGGACCTCGACGCAAATGGCGACGGCACCATCACGCAGCCGGAAGTGCGCGTCGTCAGCCCGGACAATCGGCTTTCGGTGTTCTCGCCCTACGGCTCTGGCACGGCGTTCTTCGCCAGTGACGCAGAACGCGAGGCGCTCCGGCTCGATCCCGACACATTGCGTCGCGTGAGGATCGACGCCAGCGACTGCATCTGCACCCCCGACGACGTCGGCGACGCGACGAGTTCCGCCGCATATGCGGATCTCTTCGCCGAGCTCGATCGCGTCACCATCCGGCAGAAGCTCTTCATCGACTACGCGGACCGACTCATCGTCACCAGCTACGGCTTCGGTCAGACGCACGAGACGCTGCTGGTGGAAGAGCGGGTGGAGTTCGCCTTCGTGCCTTGGGAACTTACCGACGCGCTCACCGCCGACATCGTGGTGGCGCCGAACCTGCGCTACTACGACACCCGCGGCCGGCAGGACTTCGCCTTCGAGTACTTCGACCGGCGCGACATCAGCAAGCCACCGACGCACCTCGATCGGCGCAGCAACGCCGTCACGCACCCGCACACGGACGACTTCAACTGGGATGTGAGCACCGAGTCCTGGAACCTGGGCCTCGGCGCACTGGCGGATGTCACGTGGCGCGAGCGGGTCTCGTTGCTCGCAGGGCTGCGCGGCGACCGCTACGACGTGACTTCCGTAAACGGCCCCCGCGTGCACACCTTCGACACCCCCAACGAAAGTGCGTCCAGCGTGCAGGACGATCTTTCCTGGAGCGCAAGCCTGAGCCTGAACCTTGGGGCGTGGCGGCCCTACGTCACCACGTCAAGCCAGGCATTGGTGGTGGGTGGCCAGTCCGGCGAGATTCCGGTGAGCAACGTGCGCGGCGGGCCGTTGGTGGCCTCGCGGCTGCGCGAGGCCGGCATCAAGTACCAAGCCGAGAACGGCCGTCTGCAAGCGCAGCTCAACGCCTACGAACAGCGGCGCACGGATTACTCCGCCCTTACGGGAACGAACCTCGCCGTGCGCGGCAAGGGCGTGGAGCTTGACCTGCGCGCTGTGCCGACGGAGCGGCTCGCCCTCTTCTTCGTCGCCACGCGCTCCCGCATCTACCGCGATCCGCTCACGGCACGCTACATCTTCGCGCCGCCGTCCATCACCGGTCTCGCCCCGGACGAGCAGTACGGCGGCGTGATCGGCACCGTGCTGCCGGGCGACGACGCCCGCTTCCGAGAACGCGGCGCGCTGCCGGAGTTCACCGTCGGCATCGGCGGCAGCTACCGCTTCCGCAACGTAACGGTCAACGTCACCGCGAGCCGAGTGGGCGAAGCGTGGTCCGGCGTGGGCCGCTCGGTGCGGCTTCCTGCCTACACGTTGGTGAACGCATCGGCGGTGGCGAAACTCGGCGCTTGGGAAGCTCGCCTAGGCGTCAACAACGCGCTGGGCGAACTCTACTTCCAAGGCAACTTCCCGGAAATCTTCGGCGACGCCATCGTCCTGCCCCAACTCCCCCGCCACTGGCGCCTAACCGTGACACGCCGCTTCGGCGAACCGTAGCGGCGACCCTTGTGGTCGCCCGTCTTGGTGCGGCCGATGCGGATCGCTGCCTCAACGCGGGAGGGCCTCGCCCCTACACGAGGTCGGCGGGCTCCAAGCTGAACTCCTCGATCACCTGATCGGCGTAGTCGATGCGGCCGGTGATTTCGGCGGCGTCGCCGTGGCACAGGCGCAGGCAAGCCTCGGCCATGTGCTCGACCGGGGTGACGCGGTCCTTGTTGCCCTCGTTGATGAGCTTGTGGTGGACGACGCCGGGCGTCGCGACGAGGCCTGGGGAGATGACGTTGACGCCCACGCCCTTGCCGTACAGCTCCTGCGCAAGCCCTGTGGTGAACCGTTCCAGTGCCGCCTTGCACATGCCGTACACGGTGCCGCCGTGGCCGCCGGGTGCGGCGGCTTGCGGGTGGATGGCGGCGTGGGAGGAGATGTTGAGGATCCAGCCGCGCCCGCGTTCGATCATGCCAGGCAGCACCATCTGGGCGAGTTCGAACGGCGCGTACACCTGCACGTCCATCATCGTCCGGTAGCGCTTCTCGTTGAAGTCCGTGACCGGCAGGAACCACGTCACCGCGGCGTTGTTGACAAGGATGTCCACGGGGCCGAACGCCGTCTCGCTCTCTTCGATCAGGCGCCTGCGGTCTTCCGGGTCCGCGAGGTTGCACCGCACTGCCGCCGCCTGGCCGCCAGCGGCTTCGATCTCGGCAACGCACTGCTTGATCGTGCCCGGCAGGAAGTGGTCGGACGCCTCCACGGTGCGGGCGGAGACCACCACCTTCGCACCTTCCATCGCCATGCGCTTGGCGATCGCCTCGCCGATTCCTCGGCTGGCGCCGGTGACGACGGCAACCTGTCCCGCGAGCACCCCGTTTGGATTCACTTCCGCCATGCTTCCCCTCCGCAACGCGCCTGACTGAACAAAGTCGTCCATCTTAATCCACCACCGCGATGCTGGTCGCAGGAAAGCCTCGTCGCTCAGCGCTTAGTATGTCTGCCTGGGTACGCGAGGCTTGAACCTCGAAAGGGTGGAGGGTCGCCTCTGACCAATGTCCCCCGGTTGCTTCGATCTGGCCAACCTGCTGACAGTAGCGCTAGGAGATCCGGCCATGGATGCCGTTGAACTGTTCCTCAACAACTGGTTTCTGCGCAATCTGCACCGCCCCGACCTCACGCCCGCGGAACGCGAACTTGTGCGCGCTGCGATGGGTGCCAATCCAAGCCGTTGGGAGGCCCAAGCGGCGCCCGACAAGATGGTCGAGTTGATCGAAGCGAATCCGGACGCGCTCGGGCGGATCGGCGACCGACTCCTGTCGGTGCTCGTAGGGATGCGCGGTGCCGGGCCAGCAGTGCACGTGTTGCTCGGCAAGGGTGCGCGGCTGGAACTCGACGAGAGCGAGTACAACGTGCTGCACGAAGCGGCCTGGGCGGGCGCCACCGACACCCTGCGCGAACTCTTCGAGCACGGCATGTTCGACGCGACGCCAGTGTCGGTGCGCAAGCCGCACACCGGCTGGCCGGACAATCTCTCGCTCATGTATTGGGCCGCGTGGGGCGGCTATCCGGAGCTCGCCCGGCTGCTCATCGCCCACGGCGTGGGCGTGCATCACGAACTGCCCATCAAAGGCAACGGCGAACGCGGCACCACCTCGCTGCAGGAGGCGGTCGCGCCCGGGCCGTGGAAGGACGACAGTGACTTCCGCTCCAACGCCGGCAAGCGCGAAGTGGCGCGCATCCTGATCGACGATGGCGCCGAGTACGATGCTTGCTCTGCGGCTGGCCTCGGCGACTCCGTCCACCTGAAGGCGCTCCTCGCCGACGATCCGGGTGTTGCCCGCGAGGAACAGCCCTACGCCATGACGCCACTGCACTGGGCTGCGCGGGGGGGTTCGGAGGAATGCGCGGAGTTGTTGCTTGATGCCGGCGCCGACGTGAACGCCTGCACCAAGGTGCATCGCGCCCCGCTACACCTAGCGGCGGAGGCCGACAAGGAAGGCGTGACGCGGCTCCTCGTCCGGCGCGGAGCGAATGTGGACATCCAAGATCGCAAGGGCCGCACGCCCCTGCACCGCGCCACCTACGAGGGTTGCGTGGCGGCCGCCGAGGCGTTGCTTGAGTTGGGTGCCAACACTCGGATCCTCAACCGCACCGGCAAGAACCCACTGGAAGTGGCGCGCAAGGAAGCCAAGTTTCTTCGATCGCTGGCTTGACCCCGCATGACGCGCCCGTCGGCGCGGGGACAAGCCCCACGCCTAAGGCCACGAGCGCGCTGGCATTTGTTTTCGCACTGCTGGCCTTCGGTCAGCCGTCTGTCGCTACAATCGGGCGTCACTCGGTCGGGGTTGAAGGGAGGAACCGATGGCGGATGCGTTGACGTTGGAGCAGAAGCGAACGCTCTATCGCGACGGCTATGTGGTGGTGAAGCAGGCGGTTGCCCCCGAGTTGGTGCAGGCAGCGCTCGACTGCATCCACACGGCCAAGAAGGGGGAGTACGTCGGCGGCAAGCCGGCGATGACGGGTCTTGTGAACGCGTCGAGTGTCACGCCCATCCTGCATGAGGCCATGGGGCAGTTCGATCCGCCGTCCATCTGCCAAGTGGGCGTCAACAAGGTGCGCCAACCCGGAAACCACTTCAACAACCTCGGCTATCGGGACCGCGACCAGCCCTACTACGGCGCAGAATCGCACATGGACGGCCTGTGCACGATCGGTGTGCCGCAGGAGGTGCTGCAAGGCACGCCGGAGGAGAACTACCAGCATTACATCGGCTCGGGACCCAAGGGCAACATCGGCCGCAGCGCCGACGTGATGGGGCACAACAGCGTGCCGCTCTTCGAGGACCCGGAGATGACCCTCGGCATGGGCAGCTTCACCGCCTTCGTGTTCGTCTGCCTGAACGATCAGACGCGGGAGGGCTGCGGCCAGACGGCGCTCCTGCGCGGCGCCCATCACGCCACCGAACGCTTCTTCCAGTGGCAGCGCAGCGTCAACGGCCATGTCGGACCGGAGGGCCCGGGTTGGCCGAGGATCAACCACAACGCACCCAACCGCTGTGGTCATGTGTACTTGCCCCAGGCGGTGCGCGAGCAGTTCCTCGACGAGGACTCGGAGTCGACGCCGGACGGCCAGCGCTGGCCCCGGCCGACGCAGATCCTCATGGAGCCGGGCGATGCCTGCATCACCGTCTTCCACATCCCCCACTCCGGCACCCGCAACGAGAACGGCACCGAGTCGCGCAAGAACATCATCTTCCGCATCCGCAACAAGAAACGGCAGCCGGACAAGGTGGCGAACGGGGTTTCGGACCATCCCGACCGGGGCCAGGCCGGCGAATGGCTCGAATACGAGGCCGGCAACAACCCGTGGGAGCGCTCGAAAGATGCACTCTGCGACATGTGGGACGAGTGGGAAGGGTTGCGCGAGGTCGTCGCCGAGGAGAAGGCGCGGGAGGTCGCTTGAGCCCTTCGGCGGGAGGGTGAGACGCCTCCCTCGGAAGACACGCGCGTCAACGTAGGAGGAACGAACGATGTACACGGAACCGGCAGTCGCGCTCGATGAGCGCGTGGAGTTGGCGTCCGCGGAATGGCTCGCGGAGTCGGAGCGGTTCCTCGGTACGCGCACACGCGGATTGTCGTTGCCGGCGTTCTCCATCTCAGAACGCCTCGACAACCCGCCGCCCCACCTTGCCGCTTCGGAGCGAGACGCGCCCTTCGGCTACACGTTGCGTTTCGCTGGCGACCAGGTGACTGCGGAGCCTCGCCCAGACGAAAGGGCGAACTGCTACCGGGTTGCGGATTACACGGCCTCGGTGCTCTACGCCACCATCGTGTACGACGGCGACGCGCGGGAGGGGGCCGTACGCGAAGCCGGGCACGTCACTCGTATGGGGCTCGGGGATTGGCAAGGCAGGATGCCGATTGATCCCATCTCCCGCCTCTGCGGCGAACTGCACGACCACATGGCCGCGCGCACGGTGAACAGTCCCGACATCCGCCATCGTGCCGAGGCGTTGGGCCTAGCGGACAACCTCAGCGATCTGGACGAACGGGGCTACACCATCCTCCCCGGCGCGTTCACCGAGGAGTTCGCCGACGAACTCCGTGCCGAGGCGCATCGCAACCACGACGCGGCACCCCCGGATGTGGGCTTCCGCGCCACCATGCTGCTGAGGCGTGGCCGCCTGTGGGAAGAAGCCGTGCTGCACCCGTGGGTGCTGACGCTGATGGAGCATCTGCTGGGCCGTGGCTGTCTCGTCTATCAATCCGACACCATCATCAAGGGTCCCGGCCTCGACACCCATCCGGGCCTGCACTCCGACTACGGCGCCTCCCGCATCCCGGAACCGTTCCCGGACTACTGCCTCGAAGCCACCGCCGTCTGGGCCATCGACGATTTCAGCCTGCCAAACGGCCCCACGGTGGTGATGCCGGGCAGCGTCGCCAAGCGCAGCCAAGCCCCGAAGGGCGCCACGCGGGACGGAACCAAGCCCCTGGTGATGGAACGCGGCTCGATCGCCCTGTGGCACGGCGGCCTCTGGCACGGCGCCATGCCCCGTTCGGCCCCCGGCAAGCGCACCTCGCTCCACAACGCCTACTGCCGCCAGTTCATGCGGCCATTGGAACGCTACGACGACATCCCGCAGGAGATCGTGGACCGCAACCCACCCGCCTTCGCCACCCTCTGCGGGCTGGATGATGCGTTCGGCAAGAGCGGCGACCACGGCGCAGATTTCGAGCGGTTGGGGTATGCCGCGAAGATGGGGTACGGAGCAACGGCATTGCCCGCGTAAGGACCTCGCGACCACTTCCCGTAGGGGCGACCCTTGTGGTCGCCCGTGCATGGGCAACCGACGTCGTTCGACCAACACGGGCGGGGACAAGCCCCGCCCCTACGAGGCCCTTGCTTCGCAGTCGGGTCCCTGGCGGCTAGCGCCTCTGCACGTCCCACGGCACCCCCTCCCAGCAACACCCAGCGAAGACGCATATAAAAAACCCACCCAATGCGGCGCTGAAACAAAAAAAAGCACCAACCCCTCCAGGTGGGACAGGTGGCCGAGTTCGACCGGGATGGGGCCGGTGAGTTGGTTGTGGCCGAGGTCCAGCC
>VXPR01000090.1 GCA_009839405.1 Gammaproteobacteria bacterium | reverse complement strand
CCGCATCGGAGTCATGTACCTAGGCAGTCTCGTCGAGGTCGCCGACCGCGATACCCTGTTCAAGCACCCCCGCCCCCCCTACACCCAAGCGCTCCTGAACGCCGTCCCCCTGCCAGACCCAGAGTTGGAGTCCCGCCGCCCAGAAAACCTGATCGCCGGCGAGGTACCCAGCGTCCGCAACCCCCCAGCAGGTTGCCGCTTCCATCCAAGATGTCCAGAGGCGATGGCAGTGTGCAGCCAAGAGGTGCCAGTACTGCACGGCGAAGCAGCGACCGGCCAAGTATCCTGCCACCTTCATCCGCCAGGCGCCTAGCCCGCATTTCTCACCAGCCCTCGTAGCGAGGGCGACGAGGCGCCGCTGTGGCTGGGCGCACGGAGTGTAGGAACCCGAAGGCATAGCTGCGCACTATGTCGAGGGGGCCGGAGCGAGTACGCACAGCCACAGCGAGTGCATCGTCGTCCGCAGTAGAGGGATGGTGAGAAATGCGGGCTGGGCTTTACGCGTCGAACACGGCGCCAACGTCGATTTCGAGGCCCTGCAGGAATGGCGAGGTGGCCGTGCCGCCCGGCTCGAACACGCCGTGTTCGGTGTACGCATCGCCATCGAGCGTGAGCACTGTGATCGTCTCGTCCCGAGGATCGACGATCCAGTATTCCGGAATGCCCGCTTCGGCATAATCCAGTGGCTTCTGCACGAAATCACGGCGACGGCCCTTGGGGCTTACCACCTCCACCACCAGATCGGCACCCAGCCAGAAGCGGTCTTGGAAGCGAGGATCGTCTCGATCCTGCAGCACGAGCAGGTCCGGTTCGCGGAACTTGCCTTGTCGGATGCGTACTCGCAGGGCGGCGAACAGGACTTTGCCTCGCGGCTTCACATGCTCTCGAAAGCAGTCAAAGAGGTATGCGAGCACGGTTTGGTGCGTCGAGGTGGGCATCGGCAGTGCTTCCACAAAGCCATCGGTGAACTCGACCAGACGGTTGGTCTCGTCGGTCAGCCACAGATAGTCTTCGTCACTCCATTTGCCTTGACGGGGGAGCGCGCCGCACGCGAGGGCGTCGAGCGCTTCTTCTCGGGCGTAGGTCATGTTCTTGGGCCATGTCCGTTGGGCCAATCATAGCGACTTTGTTGATTTGGTAGCGGCGAATGCAAGATGCACCGGGTCATGGCTGCCGGAGACCGAGGCCGTCCCTCTAAATCCCGGCTTCGATCAAGTCTTGCAAGCGCACAACGCCTACCGGGCGGGTGCCTTCCAGCACCACCAGTTCCGTGATGCGGCTCTCGCGCATTTGGCGCAGGCAATCGATGGCCTTGGCGTCCGTGGCGGTGGCACCGTGGACGTCGGTGGGAGCGTTGCTTTCGGCACCGCGGCGGCTGCGGCGGAAGCACTGGGCGGCAGAAAGTGCGCGCACGTCTTCGCCGCGTAGGAGCAGGCGGCGGATATCCGCATCGGTCACCACGCCAACGTGGCCGCCGTCGTCGTCGACGATGATCGCCATGCCGATGCCCTTCGAGGAGATCTCGTAAACCAGGTCGGCAAAGCGAATGCTGCCAAGCACGATGGGCAGGGCATCGCCTTGGATCATCAAGTCCTTCACTTCCAGCAGCAGCCGCCGACCGAGCGTGCCACTCGGGTGGAAGCGGGCGAAATCGTGGTCGGTGAGGCCCTTCTCTTGCTGCACCAGGATCGCCAGCATGTCGCACACTGCCATCGTCGTCAGCGTGCTGGTGGTTGGCGCGAGGTTGAACTCGTCGATCTCGGACAGCACCGGGATGGCAAGCGGAATGTCTGCCACGGAGGCGAGGCGCGAGCCGGGCTCGGTCACCGAGATGACCTTGCCCTGGGTCACCAGGCGGAACTGGCGGGCGAACTCGATGGTTTCCTCGTTGCCGCCGCTCTTGGAGAGCGCCAGCATGGCGGAACCGGGCTGCACGATGCCGAGGTCGCCGTGCAGCGCCTCCACAGGATGCACGAAGGCGGTCTGCGTGCCGGTGCTCGACAGCGTCGCCGCCGCCTTCTGCGCCACCAAGCCGCTTTTGCCGAGGCCGGTGACGATGAGGATGGATTCGAGCCCGGCAATCACCCGCACGGCTTGGGCCAACCGTTCGTCGAGCAGGCCCGACACGGCCTCAACGGCTGCCGCCGATTGCGCCAGCATGGCGCGTGCGCGTGAGAGCAGGTCGGTCATTGAGCCGCATCGGTGGCGAGGTGGGGCGATTATGGCGCAGGCGATGCGTCGGTGTCGGTGTAGCCTTGCGGGGTAGCTAGGTTGGCGGCATTCGGGTTAGGCGGGCTTTCGGTGGGAAGGCAGGATGGCTCCCCTTCAAAGACGCGTGGCTGTTCGAGGATTGGTCGGGGGTCAAGGGTTGTGAGCGCAGGAAGAATCGCGGCGTGCTGGTTGCCCGTGCTGTGGTGGTCGGCCCTGCCTTGTGCGGCGGCTACCACTCCGGTCGGGGATGCCCTGTCGCGCGCTCGGGTTGGCGAGCTGACCATCAGTTGGCGCGAGCACCGCATCGACGATGCCGAGCAGGGCACCCCGATCAGTGGCAGCGACGGACTGGTAACGGCCGATCTCGATGGGGACGGCCATGAGGATGTCGTATCGGTGCATGAGTCGGACACCAGCTACGACGGGCAACCAGACGGGCATGTCCGCATCGCTTTCGGCAGTGCCAGTCCACATGAGTGGCACAACGTGACGTTGGCCGAGGGAATCCTAGCCGCAGCGCCAGAGGACGCAGCCATTGGCGACGTGAACGGCGATGGACTGCCGGATGTGGTGGTGGCGTCGGAACTGGCGCATCTATCCTATTTCCAAAACCCGGGCGAGGACGCGCGCCAAGGTGTCTGGCCCCACCTGATCCTGCCGGGCACCCAAGGGAGGGGTTCGTGGCTGCGCGTGTTTTTCGCTGATTTCGACGGCGATGGCAGGCTGGAGATCTCCGCCGCGAACAAGGGGGCGCAGAATCCGGGTGAAGGAGACTACGCTCGGAAGACGCCCGTGTCGCTGTTCGAGGTGGTGGGCGATCCATTGTCGGCCGCGGGTTGGCGCGAGGTGGAACTCGGCACGTTCAGCATTCCGCAGAACGCACGTCCAGTGGACTTGGACGCCGATGGCGATCTCGACATCGTCGCCGGCAGCCGTGGCGAACGGCGCATGATCGTGTTCGAGAACGTGACCGACGGGAGTGGATTCCAGTTTGTGGAACACCTGATCGGGCTGACGGGCGGTGCCGAGGCGAGTGCCTTCAACCTCGACTTTGCGGACCTCAACCACGACGGCCGACTGGACATCGTGACGGCATTTGGCATGGCGGGCAGCCCGCCCGGACTCGCCTGGTTCGAGCAGCCGCCAAAGCGGGACGGGAGATGGGGCGCTTGGCGACTGCACCGGATCGGCACCTTCGCCCCCGACAGCATGACCGGATTCGCGCTCGCCGACATCAACGGCGATGGCGAGCTCGACGTGATGGCGGGGAGCTACAGCTTGGGCCCCCGCAGCGAGGACGGCGACGTCACGCCAGCGGACTCGCTCGGCCGCTTGGGTTGGTTCGAAAACCCGGGGTACTCAGCGTCGGGGAAGGCGGATGACTTGGCCGAAGGCTGGACCCGCCACGACATCTCCCGCCGCAAGCGCGGCATGTTCGACAAGCTGATCCCCCGGGACCTTGACGGCGACGGCGACATCGACTTTCTCGGCACGCGCGGCAACAGCGCCCCTTTCGACGGCGTGTTCTGGCTGGAACAGGTGCGAACAGAAACGCCGGCGCCGGCTTTCCAAGGGGCATGGCCAAACGACAGCGAGGAGATGCCGCTGCCGGCTTTCTGAAGCTTTTGCCCGATAGCCTAGGCGACCCGGTACGTCGGCGGGCGGAGGGCCGCCACGACACGACCCAACGGACGCTAAACCAACAGGCGGTAGGGCTGTTCGAGGTACTCCCGCACCGCGGCCAGAAACTCCGCCGCGGGGGCGCCGTCGAGGACGCGGTGGTCCCAGGTGAGGGAGAGGCGGAGCATTGGGGCGCGGACGGGGGTGCCGTCGTGCCATTTCACGCCGTCATAGATGCGGCCGACTCCGAGGATGCCGGCCTGCGGCGGGTTCAGGATGGGGGTGAAGGTGTCGACGCCAAACATGCCGAGCGAGGTGACGGTGAAGGTGCCGTCCGCAAGGTCGCCGAGCCCAAGGGAGCCGGCACGAGCGCGGCTCGCGAGGTCGGCGGACTCTCGGGCGACTTCGCGCAAGGGCTTTTCGTGGGCATCGCGGATGACCGGCACGATGAGCCCTTCGTCCAGCGCTACCGCCATGCCGACGTGGGCGTAGTCGTAGGAGGTGATGGCGTCGTCGCTGAGGCAAGCATTCATCTTCGGGTGCCGGATGAGCGTTCGGGCAGCGGCAACGAGCACAAGGTCGGTGTAGGTCACGCGAACGCCGTCGTCGGCCCACTCGTCGATGAGGTTACCCCGTAGCTTCACCAGATCAGTGACGTCCACTTCCATATCCATCGTGAGCTGCGCCGTGTCGCGCAAACTCGAGTGCATCCGTTCCGCGATGGTGCGGCGCATGGCGGACATGCGCGTGGCGCCGGCGGAAGGTTGCGCCGCTGCCGGCGCGTCGGCCGCCGACTGCACGTCCTCGCGGGTGATTCGGCCTCGAGGCCCGCTGCCATCGACGTTGGCCAGATCGACGTTCAGTTCGGCCGCCAGCTTGCGCGCCGCCGGCGACGCCGCGATGCGCTGTGGCGGTTCCGGCGCGGGCGGCACTGCGGGCACGTCGCCTTCGACGATGCGGCCGCCGGGCCCACTCCCCGCCACGCCTTCGAGCGACACACCCCGCTCTCGTGCCAGACGGCGGGCGGCTGGCGATGCGGCCACACGCGCTCCAGACGCAGCCGGCTTCGCTTGCACCGGGGGCGGGGACGCTGGCTCCTCGCCTACAACCGCGATGTCGCGCTTGGGCTTTGGTCTTGGCAACACGTCCGGTATGGTTTCGCCGTCGGCGTAGATGAAGCCCACCACGTCGCCGGGCTCGAGCGTGTCGCCTTCGGCAGCAAGGTGCCGGACGATGCCGGACGCCTCCGCGTCCACATCGAGGTTCACCTTCTCGGTTTCGAGCCGGTAGAGCATTGCGCCGGCTTCGACTCGCTCGCCGTCGGCGACATACCACTCCTCGACCGTGCCTTCGTGCATGGTCATCCCCACCTTGACGAGGTAGATCTCGGTCGGCATGTCAATCTCCGGTGCTGTTGCTCGGTGTCATGGGTGCAGGACGGGTGCATTCGGCGGAAAGCCGGCCCGCCGTAGCTGCATGGGCGAGGGCGCGGCGCACGCTGATGACGTGGGGACCGTCGCGCCGCATTGTGAAGGTGGCGCGCTGCCCCGGTTTCAAGGTGCGCTCTCGCTCCCCGTCGAAAGCGAGCGTCGCCGGGCCTTGCAGATGCACGGGCGCGTTGAGTGCGACGCTGCGTGTCGCGGCCACCGTCACATCGGCGAAATACCCTGGCGCCACAGGCGCATGCAGGACCCGTCTCGCGGGTCGTCCGGCGGCGGCGAACTCGATCAGGACGCCAGAGTCACACGATGCCGCAAGCGGCATGGCAAAGCCGGCGACGCCGGTCATTCCCACCGCAGCAGGATCGGCTCGCGTCAGCACGGCCATGATCCAGGTGCGTGGATCGACGATGGCGCGGGCACCCAGGAAACGGTCGGTTGTCGCCACCGCGTCGATCAGCGCAAGGTCGTCCGGCTCTGCCTCGATTGCCACGTGAATGACCTTTGCACGCTCCGACACCGCAGCCAGCGGCACGTCGCCATGAGCAACCAACGCGGCCGCAAACCCCGCGGCCGTGGCTTCCTGCATGTGCGGGAACGCGTTGTTGGTACCTGTAGAGAGCGGAATCAGCGGTGCGTCGAGCCAGCCCTGCACGAACGCTCGGTTGGTGCCGTCGCCGCCGAGCGTGATGACGGCGGCAGCGCCCTTGAGCGCTTTTGCCGCGGCGCGGGTGTCGGTAGCGGTTCCGGAGGCTTCGATGTCGAGGGGAGTCGCAGCAATGTGCGTCTGACCGGCTGCGCTCGCGACGATGTTGTGCGAGTCCGGCAGATAGCGCACGAGCACGGCGATGCGGGAGTCTTCCTGCGCTGTCTGGCCACGTCCTTGCTGCGCGGCTATGCCGGCCAGGCAGCGACGCACGATGGCCGCCTTCTCTTGATTGTCGAACACGGACGCCCGCGCCGTCAGGCGCCGCACGTCCTTGCCCGATGCAGGGTTGGCGACGATGCCGACGACTCGCGTCGCGGCGTTGGCGGTTCGCTGATTCGCGCTGGGCGTCACCGCATCACCGACCTCGTAGGGGCGACCCTTGTGGTCGCCCGTGGTTCGTCTGATGTAGAGCATTGGTTGGCCAACATGGGCGACCACAAGGGTCGCCCCTACGGAGGGCACGAACCACCAGCGAACTCCGCTACTCGCTACCGAGCAGTTCCTTCGCCGCCGCGACGATCTTCGGCGCGTTTGGCAGCCACGCCTGCTCGAGGTTGGCGGCGAACGGCACCGGCGAGAACGGCGCGCCGATCCGTGCCACCGGCGCGTCTAGGTAGTCGAACGCGAGTTCCTGAATCTGCGAGGCGATCTCGCCGCCGAGGCCGCCGAAGCGCACCGCCTCATGGACGACGATGGCGCGGTGGGTCTTCTGTACCGAGGCCACCATCGCCTCGGTGTCCATGGGTTGCAGCGAGCGCAGGTCGATGACTTCCGTGTCAATGCCTTCCTCAGCGAGCGCTTCTGCCGCGGTCGTAGCCTCGTGCACCATGCGGCTGTAGGTGACGATGGTGAGGTCGCTGCCTTCGCGCACGGTGCGGGCCTTGCCGATCGGCACCTCGTAGCTGTCCTCCGGCACCTCGCCCGTGTTGCGCAGCGAGAGCTTGTTCAGCACCACGAACACCGGGTTGTCGTCGCGCGAAGCCGCGATGATGAGTCCCTTGGCATCGTGCGGCGTTGCCGGCGCCACCACCTTGAGGCCGGGCAGGTGGCAGATCCACGCCTCCAGGCTCTGCGAATGCTGCGCCGCCATGTTCATGCCGCCGCCCGACATGGTGACTATGGTGATCGGGAGCGTCGCCGAGCCGCCGAACATGTAGCGCATCTTCGCCATCTGGTTGGCGATCTCATCCATGCACTCGCCCATGAAGTCCATGAACATGATGTCGATGATGGGCCGCAGGCCTGTTGCGGCGGCACCCACAGCGAGTCCGACGATGCCCTCTTCCGAGATGGGCGTGTCGATCACCCGCTCCTCGCCATAGGCGTCGAGCAGGCCCCGATAGGAGCCGAACACGCCGCCGGCGCCGGCGACATCCTCACCGGCAACGAAGGCGGTGTCTTGCTCGGCGAGCACCGTGTGAGCGGCCTCGGCGATTGCGCCGACATAGGTCAGCTCCCGGGCGGCGACTGCTTCGGCCATGTGATCCCCCTACATTTTGAACTGCGGTTCCTTGGCGTCAGGCGTACACGTCGTCGAGCAACGTGGCAACGTCGGGCACGGGGCTCTTCTCTGCGAACTCGATGCCGGCCTGCACCTCGGCCATGATGCCGTCGTGGAC
>VXPR01000548.1 GCA_009839405.1 Gammaproteobacteria bacterium | reverse complement strand
TTGGTTATCAGTAACAACTTCAGCGCGGCGTAAGCGCGCGCCTCGTGCCCCCAGATGGCGATCAGGAAGTACATGGGAATCAGCATCACTTCCCAGAAGAAAAAGAACAGGAACAGGTCCATCGCCGTGAAGACGCCGACGACGCCGGCCATGACCCAAAGGATGTTGAACTGGAAGAAGCCGGTGCGCTCCTCGATCTCGTCCCAGGAGGAGACCACGGCGATGATGCCGAGGAACATCGTGAGCGCCACCAGCATCGTGGAAAGGCCGTCCATCGAGAGGGTCACGTTGATGCCGAAGCGCGGAATCCACTCGACGAACTGACTGGCGTAGAGGCCGTGCGGATCGGCCCCCATCAGCCACTCGGCGGCGGCCCAAACGAGCCCGATGACGAACGTGACGAGACTCAGGTAGCGCGGCGCGTTGGCATGGACGCGCTCGGACGCCCACGCGACGACGCCGGCGGCGAGCATGAGCAGGATGACGGCCAGGAGGCTCACCCGATCACCCCGAGGACGATCAGGAAGAAGAGGGCGAGGCCGAAGGCCATGTTGGCGGCATACCAGCGCAGCCGCCCGCTTTGGGTGAGCGAGCCGACGTGGTGGGCACCTCGGGTGACGGCGACGGTGATGCGGTAGATCCAGTCGACAATGTCGCCCTTGTTGATGCGGGCGACCCACATCACTGGCCTCACGACTGCGTTGTCATAGAGCCAGTCGAAGCCCCAGCCGCCGAAGAAGAAGCGCTTGAGGGCGTTGCCAGCCTTGGATGCGGCGAGGGCTTCCACGTCAATGACGCGGCGACCGAAAACCAGCCAGCCTACGAAGATGCCGAGGAACGGCATCGCCATGGTCACGAGAGCCACCGCCGAGAAGTGCGAGAACTCGCCGAGTCCCCCGTCCGGCAGCACGTCCGCCACGACGCCAAAGCCGAACCAGCCGCCGAGCAGCGACAGCGCGCAGAGCACCAGCAACGGCCCCCACATGTTCAGGCGCGAGGAATCGTGCGCCTCTGAGCGCTCTTCGCCGAAGAAGACGATGATCATCATCCGCGTCGTGTACAGCGCCGTCATGAAGGCGGCAATCGCGGCGCCGCCCCAGAACACGAGGCCGTGGCTCGCGTGCTCGAACGCCGTCAGCATGATCACGTCCTTGCTGAAGAAGCCGGACGTGAACGGCAGCGCGGCGAGGCAGATCGAGCCGATCAACATGCTCGCGAACGGAATCGGCAGCTTCCGCCAGAGCCCCCCCATCTTGAAGATGTCCTGCTCATGGTGCAGCGCCAGGATCACCGAGCCAGCCGAGAGGAAGAGCAGCGCCTTGAAGAAAGCGTGGGTCATCAGGTGGAAGATCGCCGCCGACCAGGCACCGACGCCGAGCGCGAAGAACATGTAGCCGATCTGGCTCATGGTGGAGAAGGCGAGCACCCGCTTGATGTCAGTCTGCACCAGCGCCGTGAACGAGGCGATGAAGAGCGTTGCGAGGCCGACGACGGCGACGGCCAGTTGCGCTTCCGGCGAGATGAGGAAGATGTCGTGCATCCGGGCGATGAGATAGACCCCGGCGGTGACCATCGTCGCGGCGTGGATGAGTGCGGAGACGGGGGTGGGGCCGGCCATGGCGTCCGGCAGCCAGGTTTGCAGCGGCACCTGGGCGGATTTCCCCACGGCGCCGCCGAGCAGCAACAGGCCGATGATGAGTGCCATGGTCGTGTCGCCGCCGCTCCACTGTTCGTTCGCGAGGGTGAGCGACTGTTGAATCTCGATGGTGCCGAGCTCCCGGAACATCAGGAAAAGCCCCAGCGCCATGAAGGTGTCGCCCACCCGGGTCACCACGAAGGCCTTTCGCGCGGCGTAGCCGTTGGCCGGGTCGCGGTGGTAAAAGCCGATCAGCAGATAGCTGCAAAGGCCGACGCCCTCCCAGCCGAGGAACAGCACCAGCAGGTTGTCGCCGAGCACCAGCATCAGCATGGCGAACACGAAGAGGTTCATGTAGGCGAAGAAGCGGGCGTAGCCTTCCGGTTCCTCGTGGTCGTTCCACATGTAGCCGGTGGCATAGACGTGAATCAGAAAGCCGACGCCGGTGATGACGCCGGTCATGGCGAGCGCTAGGCCATCGAGATAGAGCCGGATGGCGGGGTCGAAGCCGGCAACGCTCATCCACGTCCACAGCAGCTGCCAAGTGGGCTCTGCGCCGGCTTCGTAGTAGTCCATCCCCACCAGCAGCGCAGCCAGCGCCGAGACGCCCACGGAACCGGCCCCCACCACAGCGGCCACCACCTTCGGCAGATAGTCGTGCAGCACGAAAAGGATGAGGAAGCCGACTAGCGGCGCCGCAGGAACCAGCCAGAGCAAGTCCATCAGCCGTACATCTCGTCGGCGTTGTCGACGTCCAGAGATTCGAAGCGCCGGGCGAGTTGCACGACGATGCCGAGTGCGACCGCCACCTCAGCGGCGGCGAGGGCCAGGATGAACATGAACATGATCTGGCCGTCGGGCGCGGCCCAGCGGGCGCCGGCGGCGACGAAGGCGAGGCTGGCAGCGTTCATCATCACTTCCAGCGACATCAGCAGGAACATGACGTTGCGGCGCACCAAGACGCCAATGAGGCCGAGCAGGAACAGAAGCCCCGCCAACGCCAGCACATGCTCGATGGGAACGGCGACGGGCATCAGGCGTTGCCCTCGGCGGAGGCTTCGGGCGCCGCTTCGTCGGGGCTCGCGTCCTCCTCCGGGAAGTCGTCCGCGCCGCGGCGTTCCTCCAGATAGCGGCGGCCGAGATGCCACGCCCCCACGAGGGCCGCCAAGAGCAGGAAGCCGGCCAGTTCCACGGCGATGATGTAGGGGCCGAAGAGCGCAATCCCCACGGCGCGCGGCCCCACCATCTCGCCGGAGGTCTTGGCATCCGTGCCCCAGAAGACGAACACGAACGACACCAGCAGCACCGCCGCCAGCACGGCCGGGCCGATCCACATGCCGGGGCGCAGCCAGCCTCGTTCCCGCTCCACGGACGTGCGGCCGAGATTCAGCATCATCACCACGAACAGGAACAGCACGACGATGGCGCCGGCGTAGACCACCACTTCGAGCGCGGCGGCGAAGGGCGCCCCGAGCAGGAAGAAGATGACGGCCACGGCGAGCAGCGAGACCACGAGATAGATGAGCGCGTGGGAGGCATTGACATGCGTGACGACCCGCAAGGTGGCGAGCGCCGCAACCAGCGCTGCGATGTAGAAGATTGCGGTTTCCATCACCACCCGTTACTCCCAGCGAGCCCCTGCGACTACCAACCCACCCGCCGCTGCACTACGGCAGCAGGCTCCGGACGTCCGTGGGCGGTGCCTCGCGCTCTGCCTCGCCCTTGTCCTTGCCGGCGATGGCCTTGCCGGCGACGTTCCAGAAGCTGTAGTCGGGGTACTTGCCGGGGCCGGAGATCAAGAGGTGCTCCTTCTCGTAGACCATGTTGTTGCGGTCGTACTCGCACAGCTCAAAGTCTGGCGTCAGCTGGATGGCGTAGGTGGGGCAGGCCTCCTCGCACATGCCGCACATGATGCAGCGGGAGAAGTTGATGCGGAAGAACTCCGGGTACCAGCGCCCGTCTTCCTCGCGTTCGGTCTTCTGCAAGGCAATGCAGTCCACGGGGCAAGCCACCGCACACAGGTTGCAGGCGACGCAGCGCTCCTCGCCGTCCGGGTCACGGGTGAGGACGATGCGGCCCCGGTAGCGCGGTGCCTGATACGGCATCTCTTCGGGATACTGCACCGTCTCGTTGCGCATGAAGGTGTGTTGGACGATGGTCCAGAGGGTGCGAATCTGGCTCAGCATGGCCTTGCCCTCCGCCTACAGCGACAGCGCGCCGGTGACCAGGAGATTCACGAGCGACAGCGGCAGCAGCAGCTTCCAGCCATATCCCATGAGCTGGTCGTAGCGCGGACGCGGAATGGCCGCCCGCAGCAGGATGAAGAAGTTGATGAAGACGAACACCTTGGCTCCGAACCAGAAGACCGGCGGCAGGAAGTCGAGAAAGCCAAGGAACGCCGGCACCTTCCAGCCGCCAAAGAAGAGCAACGCGATCATGCAGGAGGTGACGATCAGCGCGACATACTCCGCCGCCATGATGAGGCCGAACTTCATGCCGGAGTATTCGGTGTGAAATCCGGCGGTGAGCTCGTGTTCGGCTTCCGGCAGGTCGAACGGCAGACGGTGTGATTCGGCGAGCCCGGCGATCATGAAGATGAGAAAGCCGACGAACTGCGGCACGACGAACCACAGATCGTCCTGCGCTTCGACGATGTCGACGAGGCTGAACGACCCGGCGTGGATCACCACGCCCATGATCGAAAGCCCCATGAACACCTCGTAGGTCACCATCTGCGCCGCCGCCCGGAGCGAGCCCAAGAGGGCGTACTTGTTGTTGCTTGCGAACCCGGCCAGGAGCACGCCATAGACCGCCAGCGACGACATGGCGAGGAACCACAGGAGCGCGATGTTGACGTCGACGATCCACCAGTCCGGCGCGAACGGGATCACCGCCAGCGCCATCAGCATGGCCCCGGCCACCACCGCCGGCGCAAGCACGAAGAAGGCGCGGTCGCCGAACGGTGGCACCCAGTCGTCCTTGGTGAGGAGCTTGATGGCGTCCGCCACCGCTTGCATCACGCCGAACCAGCCGACGCGGTTCGGGCCGAGCCGATCCTGCCACCAGCCGAGCAGGCGTCGCTCCCACCAGACGAGGAAGAGCGCAGCCACCAGCGTCCCTACCGCCACCGGCAGGATGAGCACATAACTCCAGTTGATGTCGAACCCGAAGATGCTGATGGTCGTCTCTCTTGGTCTCTATCGAAAGGCCAGCCTAAGCCGTTGCTCCCAGGAAAGGACGTGCCTTGGCGGCAAGGCACTTCTGCCTTCCCTTCGAGGGTTCCGTCACCAAGTCTGGCAACCCGCTACCCCCGGGCGATTACGTCGGCCGCAGGGTTGCGCGGCGGCTCGTAATCCGGGTCGCGCTCAAGCGTTGTTGTGCCAGCCGTCAGTGGCGGCGTGTCCGGCAGCCCCTGCGCCAGTGCCACAACGCCTTGTGGAACCCCCGCATCGATGCGAACCGCCACGCTCGCATCCCAACCGCTCACCTTCGCGCCATCCCCTGTCGAGATTCCAAGCTGGCGGGCGTCCGCGGGGTTCAACACGGCATGGGCCGCTGGCGTGCGTTCCTGAATCGGCGGCGACGCGGCGGAAAGCTCGTCGCCACCGAAGGTGTGCGTGATGCGGGCAGCGACGAGTGCGCCGTTGGCGGCGGCCTTTGCCGGCGGCTCGCGGAAGCGCTCCGACAGAGCATCGGCGGAGTCTTTTGGTGCCAGCAATCGCACGCCCGGGTCGCCACCGGCCAGCGCGCCGTTCACTTCCTGCTGGAACTTGAACACCGACTGGTTCGAGTTCCAGCCTGGCGTCCACACGTACGGCACGGTGGCGCCGTCTTGCTGGCCCAGGTTCTGGCCCTCCATGGACCACGAGAACGGCGTCTCGTCGTCCACCGTCGTCTTCGGCTCGTGGATGTTGACATTGGCGCGCATGGCCGTGCGGCCGCTGTAGCGATGCGGCTGGCGCGGAATCTTGCTCGCGCCTTCAACGCGGTAGTCCGGCGGCGGTGCCGCGTCGGTCAGGCCAGCGAAGGCACCGTTCGCGCATGCGGCGGCGAGGGCGTTGAAGTCGTCCCAGGCCGCTCCCTCGCGGCCGAGGGCCCGGGCCAGGCGGCTGAGCCAGCGCCAGCTCGGCGCGATGTCGCCCTCGGGCTGGAACACCTGATAGAAGCGCTGGCCGCGACCCTCGTAGTTGACGAAGGTGCCGGTCTGTTCGGCATAGGAAGCGGCCGGCAGCACGGCGCTGGCGCCTTCTGCAGTAGGGGATTCGAGCACGTCGAGGACAAGCGTGCGGCTAGCGTCGATGGCGTCGGGCGCGGCGCGGCGATAGAGGTCGTTCTCCAGCACGATGGCGGCGCTGCCGTCCTTCATGCCGGCAAGGGCGGCGCTTAGTGAAAGCCCGCCGCCGAGCATTCCGGCACCGTAGCTGTTTGCCTCCGGGGCGATCAGCGCGAGCCTGGCATCGGCGCCTTGGCCCCTGAGTGCCCAGGCAATGTTGGCCGCGGCCTGCACCATTGCCGGGTCGCGCGCTTCGGTGCCGGAGATGACGACTGGGCGTTGCGCCGCGGCCAGCGCCTTTGCTGCCGCGCGGACGAAATCGGAATCCTCGCCGTCCGCGTACGCGCTGTCGATGGCGTGGGCGATGGCGAAGCCGGCGCGGGCGATGTCCTGCGGCGCGGCGCGGCTGGTGGCGGTGGCGATGTCGTCGATGCGCGTGGGCGCGACCGTGGCAACGAAGAGCGGACTGCGGGCGTGCTGGCCGTGGCCGCGAACGCCGGCGTCTTGCCAGTCTGGAATGCCGGCGTCCTCTGCCATGTCGAAGGTGACGGCGCGTCCGGCTTGACGCACCGCCAGGGCCATGCGCGCGGCGGTGTTGGAGATGTCCTCGCCCAGCACCAGCACGGCGTCGGCGGCCTCGATTTCCTTGAGGGTGGGGGCGGCAACGTTGCCGTCGCGATAGACCTCGAGCGCGGTGGCAAGAGCCGCGGCCTCGTCATCGGCGAGCCCAGGGCAGAAGTTCGCCTCGCCCACCAGTTGCTTCAAGGCGAAGTTGGCTTCGAGCGTTGCCCTCGGCGAGCCGATGCCGATGAGGTCGCCGCCGGCATGGCCGAGCCGCTTGGCAAGCTCGGCGACGGCCTTGTCGTCGTCTACCGCATCGAAGACGTCCGCCTCGATATCGTGCAGTCCCGGTCGGCGGATGCGGCGGTCGCTGTTGACGAAGTGCGAGCCGTAGCGTCCGCGGTCGCAGAGGAAGTAGCCGTTCAGTTCGCCGTGGTAGCGGTTGTGGACGCGCTTGAGCATGCCGTAGCGCTCGGCGGGAAAGGTGTTGCAGCCGACCGCGCAGCCGGAGCACACGGATGGCGCCGATTGCAGGTCCCACTTGCGGGTGTAGTGCTTGGAGAAGGGCTTGTCGGTGAAGACGCCGGTAGGGCACACCTCCACCAGATTGCCGGCGAACTCGCTCATCAGCACGCCGTCCTCTTCGCGCCCGAAGAACATGCGCGCCCGGGAGCCGAAGGCATCGAGATCTGTGCCGCCGGCGTAGTCGCGGTAGTAGCGCACGCAGCGGTAGCAGGTGATGCAGCGGTTCATCTCGTGGCCGATGAAGGGGCCGAGATACTGGTTGCGCCAGGTGCGCTTGGCACCCCGGTAGCGGCGCATGGAATGACCGGTCATCACGGTCATGTCCTGCAGGTGGCATTCGCCGCCTTCCTCGCATACCGGGCAATCGTGGGGATGGTTCTCCATCAGCCACTCGATCACCTGCTTGCGGAACTCGGACGCGAACGGCGCCTGGACGGACACCCGCATGCCGTCGCGCACGGGCATCATGCAGGCCATCTGCAAGCGCCCACGCTCGTCGTTCTCGTCGGCGTATTCGATGACGGCGCAGAGCCGGCAAGAACCCACCGAACCCATCGCCGGGTGCCAGCAGAAGTAAGGAAGGTCCAAGCGCTCGGACAGCACCGCCT
>VXPR01000433.1 GCA_009839405.1 Gammaproteobacteria bacterium | reverse complement strand
ACGCCCTGTGGCCGCTAACCCCGGTTTTGCCACCGCCGGTGCAATCGGCGGCAGGCCCGGCTCGCCAACCCCCGTCGGCTCCCCATCGCTGTCGATCAGCACCACCTCCACGGATGGCGCTTCGGTCATGCGCAGGATGGGGTAGTCGTGGAAGTTGCTCTCGCGGATGGCACCGTCCACGAGCTCCAGATTGCCGTGCAAGGCTGCCGTCAGGCCGTACATGACCGATCCTTCCATCTGCGCCTTGACGATGTCCGGGTTGATGGCGATACCGCAGTCGAGCACGCACAGCACACGGTGGACGCGGATTTGGTTGCCCTGCACGGATACCTCCGCCACTTCGGCCACATCGGTGCTGAAGGAGTGGTGGGCGGCGAAGCCCAGATGGCGTCCGGGCGCGGGCTGCATGGCCGCCATGCGTTCGCCGGCAACGCGGATCACCCGGTTCAGCCTCGGGTTGTTCTGGGTGTGTCGCAGCCGAAAGGCCACAGGGTCCTGGCCGCTCTTGGCCGCCAACTCGTCGATCATCGACTCCTTGGCAAACGCTGTGTAGGAATGCCCCACGGAACGCCAGAAGGTGAGCGGCAAGCCGTGGTCTCGGGTGACGTGGCGCACATCGACGTGGCGGGCCTCGTAGTCTTCGAACAGCCCCTCGACGCTGGAGCCGTCCACCACCCAGCCGCCAAAGGCGTGGTCGGCGAGGCCCACAGCGAGGCCAATCACGCTGTCGCCGATTGCCGTTGGAAGGAGCCCGGGCATGGCATTGGCGATGGTGTCGGGGGTGATGTTGCCGCCGACCCGCTTGGCCTGCCATGTCAGCATGTTGCCCTCGCCATCGAGCCCCGCCTTGATGCGCATGAGCGAGGCCGGACGGAAGAGGCCATGCCGGATGTCGTCTTCGCGGGTCCACAACAGGTGAATCGGCTTGCCGGTCGCAGCGGCAACCTGCGTCGCTTCGACCACGTGCGTGAGGGTGCCCCTGCGACCGAAGGCGCCGCCGAGCCAGGTGTTGTGGGCACGCACGTTGTCCTTGTCGAGGCCGGCGTAGCGCGCCACCAGACCCTGGGCCGCGCCGATGCCTTGGGTGCCCGACCAGACGTCGGCTTCGCCGTTTTCGATGCGAACCACCGCGTTCATGGGTTCCATGGGCGCGTGCGCGAGATAGGGCGCCCAATACTCGCTTTCGACGACGGTGTCGGCCTCGCCCATCGCAGCTTCGATGTCTTCGGCTTCCTCGGCCACGAGCCCTTCTTCCGACTCCATGGCAGCCTGATAGTCAGCCTTGACATCGGCGGTGCTGAGGCTTGCCAGTTCCGGGAGGTCCCATTCGACATCAAGCGCATCGGCAGCCTTGCGCGCCTGCCAGAACTCCTTCGCGACGACAGCGACGCCGCTCGCGATTTCCACCACGTCGGTGACGCCGGGCGAGGACAGCGCGGCGGCTTTGTCCACGGCGCGCGGCGTGCCGCCAACCACCGGGCAGCGCTTGACCACGGCGTGGTGCATGTCGGGAATGTCGATGTCGATTCCGTAGGTGGCCGTGCCGGTGGCCTTGGCCATCCCATCGACGCGCGGGAAGTCCTTGCCGATGTACTTGAACGCACCTGCCGGCTTGAGCGGCGGCGGCGCTTCGGGGATCTCCAGACCCGCTGCGGCGGTGGCGAAGTCGCCGTAGGGGCGACGGATGCCATCGGCCACCACATGCCCGTCGTCAGTGGCGATTGCGCCGACCGGCAGGCCGAGTTCGGCGGACGCCGCCTGCAGCAGCAAGTCGCGGCACTGGGCGCCCAACTCGCGCAATGGCAGGTAGTGGCCCCGCACGGATGTGCTTCCGCCGGTAATCTGCACGCCGAAAATGGGGTTGGCGTATTCCCCGTGCGGTCCGGCGAAGGCGATGTCCATGTTCCAGGGCGCCACGTCGAGCTCTTCGCCGATGATGGTGGCGAGCCCCGTGGTCACGCCTTGGCCCATCTCGTCGCGCGGGCAAAAGAAGCGCACCACGTTGCCCGGAGTGACTTCCAGGAAGGCGTTGGGAACGAACGAGCCCGCCTCTGGCGTGACCGGCGGCCGGCTTGCGCCACAGCCAGCAAGGCTCACGCCGACGACTAGGCCACCACCGGCAAGCCCCGTGGTGGTGAGGAACTTGCGCCGAGACAGGTTCACGCCATTCATGTCGTGACCTCCTCGGCAAGTTGGCTGCCCGCGGCGTCGCTCGCAACCGCCAGAATCGCTTTTTTGATCCGTGGATAGCACCCGCAGCGGCAGATGTTGCCGGCCATGCCCTGCTCCACTTCCTGCTCGCTGGGGTTCGGGTTGTGGGCGAGGAGGGCGGCCGCGGACATGATCTGCCCCGGTTGGCAGTAGCCGCACTGGAGCACGCTCTGCTCGTGCCAGGCCGTTTGCAGCGGATGCGGGCTTGCCGGGGTACCGAGCCCCTCGATGGTGGTGACGCTCTCCCCCTGCACGGCGGCCAGCGGCGTGATGCAACTGCGCACCGCTTCCCCATCCACATGCATGGTGCAGGCGCCGCATTGCCCCATCCCGCAACCATACTTTGAGCCTTTGAGCTTGAAGGTGTCGCGGACGACCCAAAGCAAGGGCGTATCCGGCGGCGCATCGGTGCGAACGCGTTCCCCGTTCAACGTGAACTTGATCATGCAGAGGCTCTCCTCAAGGGTGGGAGAAACCGACCCGCGTGGTGCGCCCTTGGCTGGGCGGTTGGGGCCGGTGGTTTTGGCGGAGAGGGAGGGATTCGAACCCTCGATAGGGGTTACCTATACACACTTTCCAGGCGTGCTCCTTCAGCCGCTCGGACACCTCTCCGATGGGTGGCGACCCGCCCAGCCACACTCCGGCACCCGATTCCGCTGCTACCGTTGCTCCCTTCCGGGCCTGGCGGGGTTCACAGTTTGTCGTCGCGAAGGGACCGGTTGGGCCACCATTGATGCCCCTCGTGGGCAGAAGCCAAGCTTACGGCGTTTGACCGCGAAAATGAACCACGCGAGGCGACGGGTAGCGTCTCGGGGAAAGGCCATCGGGAGGCTGGGCGCAGATGCCGAGTGTCAGCGAAGGCCTTCGTCGGCAATGGCATGGGCGTCTTGGATGATCTGGTGGCCTCCTCTTGAGGAGGTCTGTCATCGTTGCGCCCAGCCGCCGGAGAAGGGGAAGGCCTGGCCGATCAGGAAGCCGCATTCGTCGCTGGCGAGGAACAGGGCGAACATGGCGTCTTCGCGGGGGGTGCCCAGGCGGCCGGCCGGGACTTGGCGCCTGAGCGAAGCCACGAAAGACTCCTTTTGCATGAGTTCGGGTGGGTAGTAGTCGGGGTTCTCGACGTAGTTCTGGGCAATGAGATTCACCTGCACGTTGTGGGGGGCAACCTCCACACCGACCGCCTGCACGTATCCCACTTGCGCCGCCCGGGCGGCGGAGTAGGCGGCCACGGTCTTGAGGCCCCGCAGGGCGGTGGCGCTGCCGTACACGACGATCTTCCCGGCACGGCGTTCGACCATCTGCGGCAGGACGGCTTGGGTCAGCCAATGCAGTGGGTGCACCATCAGGTCGAAGGGCGTGCGCCAATCGGTGTCTGCAAGCTCCGTCACCGGTGTGCCGCTGAAGTTGGGCGAGGCAAGGTTCGCCACCAGAACATCGACCCGGCCGCTTTCGGCGATGAGTTGCCGACAGGCGTCGGGGGTGTCCAGGGCGCGGCTGTCGGCGACCACGTGTGCGCCTTCCTCGCGAAACACCTCCGTGGTGATGGGCCCCATGAAATCGTCCGCTTGCGTCACCACCACGCGCTTGTCTTGCAGTCTTCCTGACACGTCATTGCTCCTGGTTTGATCGGGTGGCCGCGAAGCGAAAGATCTCGCCCTGGCCCGTTTCCGTATGTCCGTGCATCCGTTCGCCGTCGACGACGGCGGTCATCAATATGGGGAAGGGCACCAGAAAGCGCAGGAACAGGGCTCGACCGCGCACTGCGACGGTTTCGGCCTGCGGCGAGGCGAGTTGCGACTGGGCGGTGGCCACGAGGCGGTCGCCGTCCCTCGCAAGCGTGATGACGCGGGCTGCGGCCGGGTCGGTGGCTATTTCGCCTTCCACGCGGCGGGTGGATACCTCCCATCGGACGCCCTCCATGACATCCACGTGCCAGCGTCCAACCACGTCGGCGTCTGGGCCGGAGGCGCTGCCGGGGTCCTGCAGCAGTGTGACCCAGGCAGACTCCGCGGGCATGTGCTGCAGCATGCCGCTGTACACAACGCCGTGCGGCGCCTGCAGCACGGTGGCGAGAATGGAAAAGTCCTGGTCGCATTCACGCGCCTGACGCAGGAGACGCCGGAAGCTGCGGATGTACTCCTCCGTGAGCCCCTTGCGGTTGGGCGTGCCGAAAAAGAGGGACTCGCCACCGTTGACGACGCCGAAGTGCTCGTCCCTGAGCATCTCGTAGCGCTCCACGAGCAGGCGTGGGAAAAACTCGTAGTCGCCGGCCGCATGTGTCAGCCAGCGGCGTTCCATCTCCTCGTCCGGGGCATTCCCTTCGCTCGCGAGCATGGCGCCCAAGAGGTTGCCGGTCTGGCGCCGGACGTTGTCGGCGATCAGGAAGAACGCCTGTTGGCGGGCGGTGAGGGCAGCTTCCTCCATCGCCCGCGCCTGCTGCTCGGAGAGCAGGTTCGAGCGTTCCATCTCGTCTCGGTTGCGGGCGATTTCCTCCTGCTGGACGAAGAGTCCGAGAACCAGCCAGAGGAAGGCCACTGGCGCAAAGAACCCTTCCAGGAAGCCACCGATGGTGTCAGCATCGTGGCTGAAGAACTCCCAGCCGCCGGCGCTGGCGATGTAGACGATTCCGCCCAGAATCCACAGCGCCGTGAGCAGCACGCCGCCCCAAATGCGTGGGTCCCAGTCCGGCAACAGGCGTTTTGGCGGTTCCGAGTCGCGGCTCACGTTGCGTCTTTGTCAGGCCTTTGAAGCGGCCCCTATGCTACATTCGCTCGCCTTCGCCAAGGCGACCAAACACTAGGGAGTAGCGCATGAGTGGGTTCGACAGCATTGAATACGAGGTGGAGGACGGTCGCGCCCGCATCACGCTGAACCGGCCGGAGAAGCTCAACGCGCTCTCGCTCAAGCTGCAGTCGGAACTGAACGAGGCGCTGTGGGAGGCGGACAACAACATCGACGTGCACTGCGTCATCCTGCGCGGTGCCGGGCGTGCCTTCTCCGCCGGCTACGACCTCACCGGGGCCGACGGCAATATTCCCGTCTCCCGCGTGCAGTCGCAGGACAACAACTACCGCGGTGGCCGGAGCATCGACGACGACGCCTGGCAGCTCGAACGCGCCCAGCGCTATCGCATGGCGCTGTTCGACATGCACAAGCCCACCATCGCGCAGGTGCATGGCTACTGCCTCGCCGGCGGCACCGATGTGGCGCTGCTGACGGACATGATCATCTGCGCCGACGACGCCCTGTTCGGCTTTCCGCCAGCCCGCGACCTCGGCGCCCTGCCGAACAACATGTGGCTCTACAACGTCGGCCCGCAATGGGCCAAGCGGCTGATGTTGACAGGCGACATGATCTCCGGCGCAGAAGCCCAGCAGATCGGCCTCGTGCTGAAGGCGGTACCGAAGGAACACCTCGAAGCCGAGGTGGAGCAGCTTGCCGACCGCCTTTGCCTCATCGACCCAGACCTCCTCTCCACCAACAAGCGCATCATCAACATGGGCCTCGAACTCATGGGCGCCCGCACCCTGCAGCGCATGGCCGCGGAAAACGACGTGCGCGGCCACAACGCCAAGGCCGCCGACGGCTTCCGCCAAGCCGTGGCGGAGAAGGGCCTTCGCGACGCCCTGCGGGAGCGCGACGGCAAGTTCGGCGACGGGCGCGTGCGCGTGAACGGGCCGGAAATCCGGGACGAGAAGGGGCATTTGGTGTAGGCGCCATTGCGTCTTGCCCAAACGCAGATTGCTGGGCAGGGCTATCCGACAGGGCGCTCCTTACGTGCTTTTCGATACTTGGCCCGTGCCGCAGCCCTCCGCCACGATGGTGCGCGCGCAACGCACGACGTGACCTGCCTGTCCCAGCGTCTGGGCTGTTTGCGTTCCCGCCCTAGCGGAATTAACGTGGATGCCAGCTAACTGCTAGGTCGGTGGACAAGGACGCATGGGAGTCAAGCGGGCCTATTTCGTCAGGGCTTGTTGGGATGAGGACGCCGAGGTGTTCTGGTCGGAGAGCGACATCAAGGGCCTGCACATTGAGGCGGCGACGTTGCAGGAGTTCCAAGACCTCGTCGGGGAACTCGCGCCTGACCTGATCTTCGAGAATCACCTTCGCCATGAAGAGCTTGGCGCAACGCCATTGAAGGACTTGATTCCGTCGGTTGTACTGCGTGCCCCCGAGTTCGGCGCTAGCAGCGCGTGAGAGGTGGCAGAAGGCCATTACCGAGCGGTGACCGACGAGCTTTCGCGGCTTGGGTTCAGGCGCGTCAGAGGCGGCAAGGGTTCTCATGAGAAGTGGCGGCTCGAAGGTGCCATGGTGCTGACCGTCCCGCGGCATTTGAAGAGCCGTCACACCGCCAACGCGATCCTGCGAGATGCTGGGAGCCAGAAAACGGCTCTGAACGCCGGCGAAGTTGGCCCTGCGCCCAACGCGCGTGAGTGTTCGTTAAATCGCCGGCTACGGGTAAGATGCGGGAACGGACCCGACGGCAGCGTCGGGAGAAGACGCGCAGGGAGGGGCGATGTACGAAGAGATTCTCTATGAGGTGGATGACTCGGTGGCGGTCATCACCATGAACCGGCCGGAGACGCTGAATGCGTTGACGGATCGGACGCAGGCGGAGATTCGCCATGCGCTTGATCAGTCGGAGCGTGACGAGGATGTAATCGGGTCGGTGATCACCGGGGCAGGGCGGGGGTTCTGTTCTGGCGTCGACATGAATGCGCTTGGGAAGATGAGCGAGGCTGGGAAGCGGCTCGGGGAGAGCTATTCCAACTTGGCGGCCGACCCTGGAAATCCGGACGAAGACCCGAACTTCGAGGTCGGGGCGACGTACTTTCTGGGCTTGCGCAAACCACTGATCGCTGCCATCAACGGCGCCTGTGCGGGGCTCGGCTTCAGCTATGCGGTGTTCTGCGACCTTCGCTTCGTGGACCGCAATGCGCGCTTCGCCACGGCGTTTTCGCAGCGCGGGCTGATCGCCGAGCATGGGACGAGCTGGATCCTGCCGAGGCTGATCGGCCCGGCCAACGCCCTCGATATCCTCTGGACGGGACGCAAGTTCGATGGTGAGGAAGCGGGTCGCATTGGCCTTGCGAATCGCGTCTGCGAGCCGGGCGAGTGCGTCAACGATGCGGTGGCGTATCTGAAGGAAATCGCGGCAACGGCGGCACCGAACTCGCTGATGATGATGAAGAAGCAGATCTACCGCCACCTGAACGCAGAGCTGCGCGGAGCGATGGACGAATCTAACGTCTGGATGGATGAAAGCCTCGCGCGGGGAGACTTCAAGGAGGGCGTGGCCTCGTTTGTGGAGCGACGCGCGCCTAGCTTCTCGCGGGTGGAAGTGAAGTAGGCGTCTCGGAGGGAAGGCATTCTGCCTTCCCTAGCACTTTGCCGCGCCCTGCGGCGAAGTGCGACAGGCTGCTAGCCGTAGTTGCGAGCG
>VXPR01000103.1 GCA_009839405.1 Gammaproteobacteria bacterium | reverse complement strand
TACTGAGACCGCGCATGGCCGAATCGACCCAAGGTACGAGGTTCAGCGGCTACATTCAGTTGGCAGTCGTCGCGGTGGTGCTGGCGGCTGGCATCTACTTTGGCCAGGCGCCCGATCGAATCGCCGTCGACCCCGCAACACCGCTAGCAACGAACGCAGAGCCGCCGGAGGTTCAAGTCGTTGAACCGATGGCCGGAGCGCATCCTGCCAGCGTGATCCTGACTGGCACGGTGGGACCCCACGGCATTGTCGCCATGATGCCGTCGGTGAATGGCGGTCGCGTGGAGTGGCTCTCGCCGGCGATGCGCATCGGCGGCACCTTCAAGGCCAACGAAGTGCTGCTCCGGATCGAGGCCAAGGACTACGAGCTCGATGTCGCAGAGGCGAAGGCCGAGCTTCGTGCCGCCGAGGCCCGGCTCGAACGGCGCCGAGGCGAGGGCAACGCGGCTCGGATCAATCGGGCGCGAGCACTCGTCGACAAGGCGCAAGTGGTTGTCGAGCGCGCCGAACTGGCCCTCTCCCGCACCGCCTACTCGCTCCCCTTCGACGGTCGGATTGGCCAAGCGCAGGTGAGCGTCGGCCAGGTGCTGTCGCCGAGCGTGTCGTTCGGCAACGCCTACGCCACCGGCGCCGTGGAAGTCGGCGCCGGAATCGGCAACGAGGACCTGGCGTATCTGGCCCCCGTTGCGGGGCGCGCGGCGAGAATCATGACCGATGCCGGCATGTTCCGGGGAGAAGTGTTGCGGGTGTCGGCGCTGGTGGCGCCGATGAGCCGCCTGGCGCAGGTATTCCTCAAGTTCGACGACGAGACGCCGCTCGATTCGCTGCCCCTGCCCGGCAGTTTCGCCACCGTGCGAATCGAAGGCGATCCGTTCGAGAACACCTTCCTCCTGCCGCGTGCGGCCGAGCAACCCGGCGGCCATGTTTGGGTCGTCAGGAACGGTCAACTCGAAGCAGCGACGCCGACGCTGCTCCGCCGCGCCATGACGGACGCGTTCGGCAGTCAGGCCTGGCTCGTGCGCGCATTCGACGCCGGTGACGGCGTGGTGATCGGGTCGGTGTTCGGCTCGCACAGCGGCATGCGCGTCAAAATCGCGTCCTCCGGCGACTGATCGCCAACGTGGCCACGGAGGAGGACACCAGGGGCACCGGCGGCGGCCCCATCGCGTTTTTCGCCCGTTCGCCCGTTGCGGCGAACATGATGATGCTGCTGTTCCTCGGCGCCGGCACCGTGGCCGCGCTGCTGCTGCCGGTGCAGAGCACGCCGGACTTCGATCCGCGAGCGATTCAGGTGACGGTGCCGTATCCGGGAGCGACGGCGGAAGAAGTGGAAGAAGGCGTCACCCGGCGCGTGGAAGAGCGGGTTCGGGGCGTCATTGGCGTCAGACGGGTGCGTTCCGTGGCAGCCCAGGGCATCGGCACGGTGACGGCCGAGCTCGACACCTTCGCGAGCGCAGCGCTCGTGCTGGACGATGTTCAAAGGGCCGTCGAAAGTCTCGACGATTTCCCTCCGGAGTTCGCCGAAAAGCCCCGGGTGGAACGCCAGCCTCTGCTGCGCAACGTCGCCACGGTTGCGGTGGTGTCCGCTACCGCCTCCGAGAACGACCTGCGTCATGCCGCCGAACTCGTGCAGGAGCGGCTGCTGGCACAACCAACGGTGTCGCACGTGGATCTGTTCGGCGTGCGCGACTACGAAGTCTCCATCGAGGTCAGCGAAGCGGCCCTGTTGCGCAACGACCTGACCGTGGAGGAGGTGGCCACGGCCTTGCAACGGGCGTCCGTGAACCAGACCTCCGGCGAACTGCGCACCGGTGCCGGGGGCGTGTTGATCCGCACCAGTGCCAAGCGTCAGCAGGCGGCTGAGTTCGCCGACATCGCCGTGCTCACCCGCCCCGACGGCAGCATGCTGCGCCTCGGCGATGTGGCGGAAATCCGCGACGGCTTCACTGACGATGAACTCGTCAGCCGCATCGACGGTCGCCCCGCCGTGTTCCTGCGGGTGCGGGAGTCCGACTCAGGCGAGCCCCAGGTTGTGGCGGCGGCGGAAGCGGTCGAGGCTGCCGCCGCCGAGGTCGAACTCCCCACAGGCATCGACGTCGTCTCCTGGGAGGACGGCAGCGAACG
The DNA here is from genome assembly GCA_009839405.1 of Gammaproteobacteria bacterium. Lineage (GTDB taxonomy): Bacteria > Pseudomonadota > Gammaproteobacteria > Pseudomonadales > Azotimanducaceae > VXYL01. The sequence goes on along the minus strand of VXPR01000103.1, from coordinate 5,548 downwards.
GGTACGCATTCGCACGTGGCGAATGGTCGCCAACGCGGTGCTGGGCATCACGCTGGTGTTCGCCTTCCTCATCCTCGTCTTTGATCTGCGCTTCGCGACGTGGATCACCCTCGGCATCCCCATCGCCTTCATGGGCGGCGTGCTGATGTTCGAGCCGCTTGGACTGACCATCAACTCGATGACGCTGCTGGCCTTGGTGCTGGTGACCGGCATCGTCGTGGACGACGCCATCGTCGTCGGCGAGAGCATTGCCGTGCAGCACGAGTCCGGCAACACCGGCGTTGCCGGCGCGATCGCCGGCGCGCGCGCCGTGGTGGGACCGGTGGTGACGGGCGTTGTGACCACCATGGTCGCCTTCGCGATCCTTGCCTTCATGCCGGGACCGGTGGGGCAGATGGTCAGTGCCGTGCCGTACGTGGTGGTGGCCGTGTTGGCGGTGTCGCTGCTGGAGGCGTTCGTGATCCTGCCGGCGCACTTGGCATACGGCCGCCCGTGGAGTCGGCCACCACTTGCCGACGTGCAGGCCGGCGTGCGGCGCTGGCTCGATCAGTTGCGCGACAACGTGGTCGTGCGGGCCATCTCGGCAGCGCTCTTGCGGCCTTGGCTCACCATCGCGGCATCGGTGGCGTTCCTCGCCGTGGCGGCATTGCTCGTCAGCACGTCCCTGGTGCGGTTCGTGCTCTACGACCCGCCGGCAGACGTGGATCGCCTCAGCGTCCATCTCGCCTTTCCGGTCGGGACGCCGTTCACGGTGACAGAGCGGGCGGTCGATCAGGTGGTGGGTGCCGCGAACGCCACCGACCAAGCCGCCGAGGGCGACCCCTTCGGTGCCATCGCCGTGATCGGCGGCGGCGACTTTGCCGCCGAGGTCGATACCATCGACGCGGGTCACGCGGACAGCGACTACGCCAGCCACCTCGCGACCGTGGTGGCCGTGCTGAACGACGAACCAACTCGTTCGCTCTCCTCGACCGAGCTCATGCACATGTGGCGCAGCCGAGTCGGTCAACTGCAGGGCGCCGAGAGCGTCGCCTACAACGCGAGTTCGATGGTGACCATCCCCGAGGTGGGCTTCGTCTTGACGCACAACGACGCCGACACGCTCGCCCGCGCCGGCGACGACTTCGCCGAATACCTCGCCGGCCAGGAAGGCGTCTATGGAACCACCACCTCCCTTGCCCCCGGCAAGCGCCAGTTCGACGTCGAGGTCAACAGTCTGGGCATTGCCATCGGCCTGACCGCAGACGAGGTGGCCGCGCAACTGCGCGACCGTTTCCACGGCGTCGAAGTGCAGCGCAACCAACGCGGACGCGACGAGATGAAGGTTGTGGTGCGCTATCCGGGCGAAGAGCGCCTGACGCTGGCAGACATCCTCGACGAGCGCATCCCCCTGCCGGCCAACCTCGCCCAAGGTGGTGGCCAAGGCGCTCAGGGCGCGGGGGCGATGCAGGGCCTGTTTGGCGCCATGCCCGGAATGCCCGCCCAGGGCGCCAACGCCGGCCTGCCGGTGCCGGGCGTGCCGCTGGCCCTCGTGGCGCGCGTCACCGAGACGCGAGGGCTTGCCGCCATCGAGCGCCAGGACGGACGACGCTCTGCGCTGATCGAGGCGCGAGTCGACACCGCGCAGCGAACGCCCAATGCCGTGAACGCCGAGCTTGAGGGCGACTTGCTGCCGAGATTGCGGGCGGAATACCCCGGTCTCGACTTCGAATACGCCGGCCAACTGGAACTGCAGGAACGCACATTCGGCGTGCTCGCACTGCTCGTGGCCGTGGCGGGCCTCATCATCTACGGCTTGATCGCCATTCAGCTCAAGAGCTACCTGCTGCCGCTGGTGGTGATCGCCGCGGTTCCCTTCGCGGCCGCCGGAGCCGTGGTCGGGCACCTGCTGCTCGGCTACGACCTGTCGGCCTATTCGGTGTTCGGCATGGTCGCGATCGGCGGCGTTGTGGTCAACGACGTGCTGGTGCTGCTCGACCGCTACCGCACCATCCGTGCACAGTCGGGGCAGCGGGCAGACGTGGCGATGGTGGCGGCGGCGACGCGACACCGCTTCCGAGCCATCCTGTTGACGACCGTGACGACATTGACGGCGCTGTTGCCTACCATCTACACCGGCAGCGCCTTCTCCGCACCCCTGATCCCATTGGTCATCAGCATGGTGGCCGGCCTCGCCTTCGCCAACGCCGTGCTGCTGTTCTTCGTGCCGGCACTGCTCACCGTGCTGGAGGGATTCCAGGAACGCCTTGGCCGCTACCCAGGCGAAAACGGCATCGCCGCCACGCCGGGCGACGCTTGATCCGAAGCCGGCATTGCCGGGTTAGCATGGCACCGATCGTCCGCTCGGGACGCAATGCTGCAAGAGGGGCACCATGGCATCGCTGCCGGAACCCACCCGCGACCTAGCGCTCGCCAAGCGGCACATGGACGAGTTCGGCTATTGCCTGCTCGAAGGCGCACTTACGCCAACGGAAGTGGAGGCGCTAAAGGCCCGGCTTTTCGAGCAGCTTGCGGCGGAGACGGAACTCGGCGTCGGTCGCATGCTGCCGGACCGCAAGCAACTCGTCGTCTTCCTGCTCAACAAGGGACAGGTGTTCCGCGACATGATCCTCAATGCGAGCCTACACGCCATCGTCCGGCATGTGCTCGGCGAGCGGTATCTGTTGTCGTCCTACCATGCCCATTTCGCGCATCCCGGAAGCAAGACGGCGTTCCACACCGACCAGTTCTGGATGCCCCCACCAACCAACACAAGCAAAGAGACGCTGGTGAAGCCGGGCTCCGTCACCCGGTCCGGCAATCGGGGCCACCACGTCGGCGGCGACGAACTCATCGCGCCGGCGACGATCTCCCCGGCGGTGGTGTGCAACGCCATGTGGATGCTGGACGACTTTACCGAGGAAAACGGTGCAACCTTGGTAGTGCCGGGCAGCCACCTGAGCGGCCGCCAACCCGACCACGACCTCGACGCCAAGGCGAACTGGACGCCAGCCTTGGGCAAAGCCGGCACGGCAGTCGTCTTCGAAGGCCGCACCTGGCATTCAACCGGCGAAAATCGCACCAGCGCGCCACGCATCGGTCTCACCACCAACTTCTGCGCCCCGCAGTTTCGCCAGCAAGAGAACTACCTCATGGGCACGAGCCCGGAAGTGCTCGAAGGGGCGTCGGAGGAGCTGCTCGAACTGATCGGCTTCCGGCCCTGGCAGGGCTACGGCGGCTACGAAAACGGCTACGAATGGGTCAAGCGCGGCGTCTTTGCGAACGGAGAGATGGCACCCGAGCGACGCGGCGCATTGGCGCCAACACAGTAGCAGGGGCTTGAGGAGCGCTTAGCTACTCACCGGTCGGATCCTCGCTCACCTGCATCAGCGTCTTGCCGAAGTTGCCGCCGCTCAGCATGTCTGCGAAGGCGGCCGGAGCGTTCTCGAGCCCGGGGCGGATGTCCTCGCGGTACTTGACGAGGCCGTCGGCCATCCACCCGGCCATTTCCGTCAAGAAGCGGTCCTGCCAATCGGCGACGAAGTTGCGCACCGCCAAGGGGTGCACCTGCACTTCCTGGCGACGGAACACCGAGGCACCGGTTTCGCGCCAAACCTCGCCGGCGTCGCGGCCGTCGGTGTTGCCGTATTGGGAGATCATGCCGCACAGGGTGATGCGGGAGTGGCGATTCAGTAGCGGCAGGACGCCTTCGTACACGTCGCCGCCGACGTTCTCGAAGTAGATGTCGATGCCGTCGGGGCAGGCGCGCGCAAGCTCCGCTGCGTAGTCGGCAGAGCGACGCCAGACTGCGGCGTCGAAGCCGAGTTGCTCGGTCAGGAACGCGCATTTCTCCGGCGTGCCGGCGACACCAACCACACGGCAGCCGTGAATCTTCGCGATTTGCCCCGCCGCCTGCCCCACGCCGCCGGATGCCGCCGACACGACCACCGTCTCACAGGGCTGCGGCTGACACTGCACCTTGACCCCGGCGTAGGCAGTAAGTCCCAACATGCCGAGGATGCCCACGGCGGTGGAGATGGGCGCGACCGTCGGGTCGAGGCGGCGCGGGAACATGTAGCCGAAGACGTCGATGCCCTCCCCCACCAAGCCGAAGTCCTGCCAGCCGTTGGTGTTGAACACGTAATCGCCGGGCGCATAGCCGGCCGATTTACTCTCGACCACTTGCGACACCGTGCGCCCGTGACTCCCATCTCCGACGGCCTCCATCCCGCTGCGCCGCCGGCCCCATTGGTATGGGTCCAACGAGAGATAGATCGTGCGCGTGAGCATCTGCTCCGGGCCGGGTTCCGGCACCGGCTCCTCGCCGAGGGCGAAGTCCCCCTCGGTGGGCCATCCTTCCGCTGGCGTCCGCGCGAGACGCCAAGCACGACTCATCGTCATTGAGCGACTGCGAGTTCCAGGTGAGCTACGCCTTCGCCCGTGGCACCTCTTGGGATTGCTTGAGGTAGGGGAACACGTCGTCGAAGCCGATGAGTTCGCGCATGAGGTCCGCGTTCTCGCAATCGTCCCACGGTGCGTCCTTCATCGTGATCGTCATGTTCTCCTGCGGCAGCACCGACTGGTGGCGGTAGTAGGCGACGGCGTTCAGGCGCAGGCCCTTCGTGAGCTTCGGGAAGGCGCCGTGCAGGGTGGAGCCGGGCCAGACGATCACGGAGCCGCGCTCGCATTCCACCGGGCGGGCCTGCTGCACCACCTTTGCCGAGGCCACGAAGCCCGGCCGGTGGCTGCCGGGAACGTAGGCAAGCGCGCCGTCGGACTTGGTGTATTCGGTTAGGCACCAAGTGGCATTGGCGGTAAGCGCCTGGGCACCCCAAGGACGAGGGGTCGCGCCTTGGTCTGGATGCAGCCCCAAGCTCTCGCCGTAGCCGTATTCGCCCTGCCACTTGACGAACGAGTTGGTGCTGGACAGGCGTCGCGCCTTGGCGCCGCCGAAGGGCACGGGGCCAATGGCGTGATCGATGAGCGCATCCACCACCGGATTCACGAACAGATCCCGAAAGCAGCGATCGAGCTGCATGATTTGCTGGATCAGCATCTGGGTCGGCGGCGGCGCATCCTCGTCGCGCAGAAAGGAGCGCGACTTGCCCGTGCGTTCAGGCCACACGAGCTCCGCCTCCGGCCCGTTCTCGAGCGAGATGGGCGCGCCGGTCATGCGGGTGAACTCGGTGAGCAGCACCTCGGTGCATCGGTCCAGGAACTCGGGAGTCACCCCGGTGACCGACGGCGGCACCACGGTGAGCCCATCCACTTCCATCTGAAGCACATAGCGCTCAAGTTCGAGCCGCTTGATCTCGTCGCTGACTTGCGTAACCGCCGTTTGCATGTGCGTATCCTCCCCCGTGAGTGCTGCCGATCCTAACCCCGCTGTCAATGGCATCGACGCATGCAAGACGGGCGGGGACAAGCCCCTGGGACAAGCCCCGCCCGTACGAGAACGTCTCGCCCCGTCGACCTCGTCTCCATGCCCGAGGCGGCCCGCCGTCGCCATCGCCCCTGGCACGACCTTGCCCCCCTCCCGGCCGCATTCGCCATCGCCCCTGGCGCGACC
>VXPR01000178.1 GCA_009839405.1 Gammaproteobacteria bacterium | reverse complement strand
CCCCTCCGAAAGGCGAGGACGCCTTTCGACTCCCCCGCGAGGGGGGAGTGATAGGAAAAGCGTTTGCCGTCACCGCCTGGTCGAAACGCAAAAGCCACGCAACTCGTCCACCAGTGCCGGGTCCTTGGCAATCCGCGCCACATGCCCCCACTCCGCCTCATCCGGAACGGCGCCGAGTTCCAGCAGGCATCGCAGCGATGCCGGCCGCCAGACGTGAATGGCATAGCCAAGCGCGCTCTCGTGGCCATGCCCTTGCAGCAAGCCTGCATCCTCGGCGACAAATGCCCGAATGCCCTCCAAGTCCTCCAGTACGACAGCCGACTCGAGCGTCGGCTTCGCCCCATGGGCAAGCAAGAGTCGCACGATCTCTACATCGCACTCTTGCGAGAGCATGTGCAGGCAGGCGGTGGCGAGCGGGGTCTGACCATCGCTGTCGGCCATATCGGCATCCGCGCCCCGGCCCAGCAAGAACCGCACCGCACCGAGCTGGTTGTTGCGGCAGGCCACAAACAGCGCGGTTCGTCCGTGGGCGTCGCGCTCGTCGACATCTTGGCCGCCCGTATCCAAGCGCTCCGCCAACGTTCCCACTTCGCCAAGCGCCGCCAGCGTGCAGAAGTCCACGGTGGCGCCTCGCTCGCGCAGTAGCTCCACCACATCCATCGCCGGCGCCGGCTTCCACGGACCTGCATGAAGCGCCTTCGCGAGCGGCGTCTCGCCAAAGCGATCGACGGCGTCGAGTTCCGCCCCACGGTCGCAAATTGCCCGCGCGAGCTCGAGATTGCCCCGCTCCGCCGCGTGATGCAGCGCCATCGCGCCGTCCGCATCGGTTTCCATCGCCGCCTCGGGCCGCGCCGCAAGGAGTGCAAGTGCCCGTTCATTGAGCCCAAGCAACGCACAACTCGCCAGATTCGCCGCCACGCCGCGCGCCAAGATCGCGTCGGCAACGCCCCGATAGCGCGATGTGCGCCCGGAAACGCCATACGCCCCCACGAGCTGCAATACACGGTTAGCCTCGCCCCCGGGCACATTCCGCCATTCGGTGGACGCCACCAGCGACGCCAGCCGGTCGGAATCCCCCGCACTCAGCGCGTCCGCGAAAGCCTGCTCGAAGTCCGTCGTGTCGGCCATCCGCGTCGAATCGCACGGAACAGGCGGACTGTCAAGCCGTGCGTTGCGCTGGTTCCGGTCGGTGGCCTTACAATGCGCGGCCAGCTTGCACGGAGGAGCAGTTGATGCGGCAGTCGGACCACCACGACGTGATCATCATCGGTGCCGGGGTTTCCGGCCTCGGTGCTGCGTGCCATTTGCAGAAGGAATGTCCAGGGAAAAGCTACGTCATCGTGGAGGGACGGTCGTCCATCGGCGGTACGTGGGATCTGTTCCGTTTCCCGGGCATTCGCTCCGACAGCGATCTGTACACCTACGGCTACGAGTTCAAGCCATGGCATGGTCAGCCGATCGCCACAGCGCCCGAGATCATGAGGTACTTACGCGAGGTGGTGGAAGAGAACGACGTCGAGCCGCACATCCGCTTCGGCCATCAGGTCACCGACGCCTCCTGGTCCACCGCCGACGCCTGCTGGACCGTGCGCGCGCAAACCGACGACGGCGAAGTGGAGCTCACGGGCGACTTCCTCTTCATGTGCCAGGGCTACTACGACTACGAAGCCGGCTACCGGCCGAGCTTCCCGAATGAAGACGCGTTCCAAGGTACCATCGTGCATCCGCAGCAGTGGCCTGAGGACCTCGATCATGCGGGCAAGCGCATGGTGGTCATCGGCTCCGGCGCCACCGCCGCCACCATCGTCCCGGCCGTAGCGGAGGAAGTGGCCGAGGTGGTGCAGCTTCAACGCTCGCCCACCTACTACATCTCCCTCGACAACAGTGTCGAGGATGCGACGATCCAGGAACTGCGGGCGCTCGACGTGCCGAAGGAGTGGATCCACGGCATCAAGAAACGCAAGATCCTCGAATTCGGGCGCGTGATGACGGCGCGGGCGCTTTCCGAGCCGGATGCCGTGGCGAAGGAACTCATCGGCTTGGCCGCGGCCGCTCTGCCGGAAGGCTACGACGTCGAGAAGCACTTCACGCCGAGATACGGGCCTTGGCGCGAACGCCTCTGCCTGCTGCCGGACGGCGACCTGTTCACGGCCATTCGCTCCGGCAAGGCATCCGTGGTCACCGACACTATCGAGCGCTTCGTGCCGAACGGCATCGAGCTATCGTCCGGCGAGGTCCTTGCGGCCGACATCATCGTCGTCGCCACCGGCATCGAGCTCTCTGGCCTCGGCAACATCCACTTCGACGTGGACGGCGGCAAGGTGAATCTGCCGGACAACTTCACCTATCGCGGCTTGATGATTTCCGACGTGCCAAACCTCGCCTGGACCTTCGGCTACATCCGCTCGTCGTGGACGCTCCGCGCGGACATGATCGCCCACTATGTCTGCCGCCTGCTCAAGCACATGGACGCAATGGGCGTGCGCCAATGCACCCCGCGCCTGCGCGTCTCGGACCAAGGCATGAACGGCAAGGCCTACATCGATCCGGACGACTTCGCCCCTGGCTACATCCGCCGCGGTGCTCCCCGCCTGCCGAAGCAAGGCGACCGCGAACCGTGGACCAACTGCCAGGACTACTACCAGGAGCGCGACACGCTGGTGGAGGCTCCGTTCGACGACGGAGCTCTGGTGTTCGACAACCCGGTGCGGAAGGACCGGGTCGCCTAAGGCGAGCGCAGCTACGTCACGGAGCCGACGGGAGGCCGCCGTCTCCGCTTGCCTTGGGCTAGGCACAAGGGCACCGTACGGGCAAGTGCCCTCCGACGTCCTTGACCGGATGCGTCTGCAATCGCGCCGTCGCAGATGGGATCAGGCCTTAGCCCTCCGCCGTCTCAGTCCCGTCGCGCCAAGCGCTGTCGCCGTCCCGGCAGTACGTCTTCACCCGTTGATCCCAGTCGTGCCCGAAGTAGGTCGCCATATAGACATCGCGGCATCGCCGAGCGCCGTCTTCTTGGTCGGTCGCGATCATCACCCGGCCGGAGATGGCACCAAGTTCGGCGTCATCGGCGTTTTCCCAGTAGAAATCCTGACCGACGGCGCCGTGTTCGAGCGCCTTCTCGATGGCGCCACGGGCCCGCTCGGTCGAGTCGGCGTCGATCGTGGGCGGCGGAGCGTCGTTCTTGCGCGCCCTCTCAACCAGAGCCCAGCGGTCGTTGCGTCTGGCCTCGACGGTCATGATCAATGCGGTGACAGGCGCGAATACCACCGCGCCGACCGTCTTCACCGTCTCGGTCACGGAGCATCCCGTCGCAAGCAGCGCTATGGCTGCAACCATGCCAAGGTTCTTCATGGGTTGTGTCCTCCTGTGTCAGAAAGCCCACCCTCCCCAATCGGACCTCACTGTCTGTCGTCAGCAAAAAGGTAGCCGACCGTAGCACTGGTGGGACCCCCAGCGCAACGCGCTCGCAGAGTGTCCAGCTAATCGCTACTCCGCCAGTTCACGGGCGTGCCACAAGTAGTAGACAACGGGAAGCAGGAACAAAACGACAAGGCCCGACGTAACCACGCCACCCACGAGCGGTGTGGCGATGCGCTTCATCACGTCGGCGCCGGCGCCGGTGCTCCACATGATCGGCATGAGGCCAATCACGTCGGTGGCGATGGTCATCAGGATGGGGCGCACGCGCTTTACCGTGCCGTCCTTGATGGCTTCGGCCAGTGCCGCCCGACTCACGAGCGCATTTCGCTCGCGCCACTCCTGCACCGACGTGCCGAGATACAGCAGCAGCACCGTTGCCGTCTCCGCATAGAGCCCGGCCAGCGCAATGGCGCCCACCCACACCGCGACACTCAGGTTGTAGTCGAGCGCATACAGCAGCCAGATCGCTCCGGTCGCTGCAAACACGGCGCCGCCGAGCACGGCGAGCGTCTCGAACGCCGACTTGCGGCTGATGTACACGATGGCGGCAATCAGGATCAGCGTGACCGGAATGACAAACGCCAATCGCTGCTCGGCACGCTCAAGAAACTCGTACTGCCCGCTCCAGGCGATCGTGTAGCCGGCGGGAAGCTCCACCTGTGCGCCCACCGCCCGACGGGCGGCATCCACATAGCTGCCCACGTCCACGTCGCGGACATCGACATAGACCCACGCGTTTGGCCGTCCGCCCTCGCTCTTGATGCTTGGCGGCCCCACTGTCCAGTCGATCTCGGCAAGGCGACCCAAGGGAACGTGTGCTCCCGTTGGTGCCGGCACCAGCACGCCACGCAAGGCCGGCAAGTCGTCGCGCAGTTCCCGGCTGTAGCGAAGGTTCACCGGATAGCGTTCCAGCCCTTCCACGGCCCAGGTGACGTTCATCCCGCCGATGGCGGTGCCGATCACGTCCTGCACGTCGCGCACCGTGAGTCCGTAGCGGGCGATGGCGTCGCGATCGATGGTGACGTCGAGATAGTTGCCGCCCATGGTCCGCTCGGCGTAGGCGCTGTCGGTGCCGGGCAGGGAACGCACCACCCGTTCCACCTCCTTGCCGAGGCTTTCGAGCACGGCAAGGTCGGGGCCCGCGATCTTGATGCCCACCGGCGTCTTGATGCCGGTGGAGAGCATGTCGATGCGGGTGCGGATCGGCATGGTCCATGAGTTGGTGAGGCCGGGAATGTCGAGCGCCGCGTCCATCTCCTCGATGAGTCGCTCCACCGTCATGCCAGGCCGCCACTCTTCCCTGGCCTTAAGCGTAATGGTGGTCTCGATCATCGACAGCGGCGCCGGATCGGTGGCGGTCTCGGCCCTGCCCACCTTGCCGAAGACGTCCTCTACTTCCGGGAACGAGGCGATCACCCGATCGGTCTGCTGCAGCAGTTCCGCAGCCTTCGTGATCGAGATCCCGGGCAATGTGGTCGGCATGTAAAGCAGATCGCCCTCCCACAGTGGCGGCATGAACTCCGAGCCGAGCTTCGAGAAGGCAAAAGCGGTCGCAACAAGCGCGACGCCAGCAAGGCCGAGCACCCAGAACTTGAAGCGGAACACAGCGTTGAGAACCGGCCGCACCAACCAGGAGAAGGCGAACAGGGCCAAGCCGAATTCCATCGCAGGGCGTCGAATGGGCCGGATGGTGGCCATTGGGCCGCGGCCCTTGGTCAGATAGCCCACCAGAACCGGCACCAGCGTAACCGCCAGCAGGGCGGCGGCAGCCATGGCGAAGGTCTTGGCATAGGCGAGCGGCTTGAACAGCCGTCCTTCCTGCGCTTCGAGGGCGAACACCGGCAGGAAGGACACCGTGATGACCAGTAGGGCGAAGAAGAGCGTCGGCCCCCCCTCCCTCGCCGCCAGCCCCCCCCCCATCCCGTGCTCCTCCTGAGGTGGGGCGGCCGGCGCGTCACCGCGCCCGTCAGGGCGGACAGGCCCACTCCCACGGGCCAGGTGCCGATGAGCGTTTTCCACCATGACGATGCTGGCGTCCACCATCGTGCCGATGGCGACGGCAATGCCACCGAGCGACATGATGTTGACGTTGATGCCCTGCAGCGACATTGCGAGGAATGCCAGCAGGATGCCTATCGGCAGCGAGGCCACCGCCACAAGGCCGCTACGGAAGTGCAGCAGGAAGGCCATCGACACCAGGCCCACGATCAGCAACTGCTGCGTGAGGCTCTGCCGCAGACTGCTGACGGAGCGTTCGATCAGCCCGCTGCGGTCGTAGGCGACATGAACCTCGACGCCTTCGGGCAACCCCGACTTGATCTCGGCCAGCCGTTCCTTGACGGCGCGGATCACTTGCAGCGTCCCGGCACCGTGACGCACCACCACGATGCCGCCAACCGTCTCGCCTTCGCCATTCCATTCGGCGATGCCGCGGCGCATTTCCGGGCCGATGCCCACGCGCGCCACATCTTGCAGGAGGATCGGCGTGCCGCCGGCATCGACGCCGAGGGCAACCTTGCCGATGTCCTCTACCGAATCGATGCTGCCGAGCCCGCGGATGACGAATTCCCGCTCCGCGACCTCCAGCGTGCGCCCGCCCACATCCTCGTTGCTGGCGGCAACGGCATCGCGAATCCTGGAGATGGAAATGCCGTAGGCACGCAGTCGGTTGGGGTCCACGGTGATCTGGTACTGGCGCACGAAGCCGCCGATGCTGGCGACCTCCGACACCCCCGGCACGCTCGCGAGTTCGTATCTGAGAAACCAGTCCTGCAGCGAACGCAGCTCGCCGAGATCGTGACGGTCCGAGGTGAGCGCATACATGAACGCCCAGCCAACGCCGGTGGCATCGGGGCCGAGCGATGGCGATACCCCGTTCGGCAGCCTCGAAGCGGCATGGCTCAAGGTCTCCAGCACACGTGCCCGCGCCCAATAGAGGTCGGTGCCGTCCTCGAACAGGACATAGACGAACGAATAGCCGAAGAACGAATACCCCCGCACCACCCGCGCGCCAGGCACGGCGAGCAACTCGGTGGTGAGAGGATAGGTCACCTGATCCTCGACGATTCGGGGCGCCTGCCCCGGATACTCGGTGTACACGATGACCTGCACATCGGAGAGGTCCGGAATCGCGTCCATCGGCGCCCGCAAGAGCGCAGCGACACCGGCCGCCGTCACGAGCACCGCCGCCAGCAGCACAAGCACGCGGTTGTCGATGGACCAATCAATGATGCGTTCGAGCATGGATCGTCACGTCAGCCAGTTTCGGGGTGCACCCGGTTTCTTACCTGTGCACTTGCTTGGGTTGCATTCAATGGTGGTGGTGCGCGTGCGCCGCGCGAGTGGAAGCCTCGCCGTCGCCGCGCATCAACTGGTCCATCGCCGCCTGCAGATTGCTCTCCGAGTCGATGAGGAACTGCGACGACGTCACCACCTGGTCCCCGACCGCAAGCCCCGTCACCACCTCCTGCATCTCATCGGAGGCCAAGCCAAGCGTGACCTCGCGAGGCTCGAATCCCCCGTCGCCCTTCGCAACGATCACCACCGTCCGCTCGCCACTGTGGAGCACCGCCTGGGCCGGCACCAAAAGCGCGTCCGCCGCCCCACCGGCGCGAACCGTCACGTCCACATACATCATTGGCCGAAGCGTCAGGTCAGGGTTGTCCACCTGCACGAAGGCGGTGAGCGCGCGGGTGTTCGGGTCCACTGCAGACCGAAAGAACAGAATCTCGCCGTTCCAGCGCTGTCCCGGGAACGCGGCCGCCTCGATCACAGCTTCGCTGCCCTCCTTTACGTGGCGCAAGTCCTCTTCAAAGAACCTCGCCTCGGCGAGCAGCGTCGAATGGTCGGCGATCTTCAGCACCGCCATGCCCGTGTCCACGCGCATTCCCTCGAGCGAGTCGCCGCTCTTGGCAACCACGAGGCCGGTGGCGGGGGCGAAGAACCGAACCGTGCGCGGTGCGTCCTCCGCCCGGCGTAGCGCAGCAATCTGCGCCTCGGTGATGTCCCAGTTCCGAAGCCGCTCACGAGTCGCCTCCAGCAGTGCCTCGGCACGCTCCATGGCGCCGGAGTCGGCACCTCCTGCCCGCAACCTTGCGACGTAGTCCTGCCCGGCCAAGTATTCGCGTTGTGTGGCCAGCAACTCCGGGCTGTGGATGTCGAACAAGACATCGCCCTTGGCCACGTGCTCGCCGATGTTGTTGACGTGCGCCTTCTCGATCCAGCCACCGAACTTCGTGGTGACCGCCACCAGATTCTCTTCGTTGTGCGCCAGCACGCCAACCGTGCGAATCGACACCGGCA
>VXPR01000403.1:1276-7782 GCA_009839405.1 Gammaproteobacteria bacterium | reverse complement strand
GACCCACCCCGCAGCCCCCTCCAGTTGCTCCTGCGCCCGAGACCCGGGAGCAACCGCTTGCGCGCCAAACACTTGGGCCGCCACAAACACCGAAAGCACCAGCACATGCAGGCGCTCGAACCACCGGCGACCCGCTTGGGGGACACTTTTTTGGGGGGGAGGGCATCCTGCCCTCCCAACGCGCCGAAGGCGCGCCATGGCCTCGACACGAGCCATTCGCTCCACCGTCAAGTCAGCGCGTTTGGGCCCGAGGGAGGGGTCGACGCAATTCCGCCATCCGGCCCTGCCAATCTCTCGAGCCAGCGCTCCGCTTCCTCAACGCCTTGTTCCACGCCAACGGCGCCGTAGAGCTCCGCCACCTTGCGCCAAAGCTCCCGCGCCTCTTCCAACTCGCCAGTGTCCGCCTTGAGAATGGCCATCGGCCGCAGGGCATTCGCGAAGTCCAGCACCGGCGGCGCAGCCTCGCTCCTATAGAGACCCAGCGCCTCCTCGTAGCAGCGCTCCGCCACGATCGTTTCTCCAGCATGCCGCGCCACATCGCCGAGATGCCGCACCGCATGAGCAAGCTGCATCGGATCCCCACACTCCCGCGCCACCGCCACCGCCTCCTCATAGATCGCCGACCGCGCCGCAGCATCGTGCTCCACATGCCCAAGCTTCCCAAGCGCAACCGAAAGCTCCCGCTTCGCATCGAGCTCGCGACAGATCGCCACCGCTTCCTCAAGCTCCCGCCGCACCCGCATCAAGACCACCCCGATCTCCCTTTCGCTAGCCCCCGACGCCTGAAACGCCTCATATCGCCGCCGCCAAGCCCGCTCAATCAGCGCCAACGCATCCTCAACCGTCTTCCCCGACACCACCAAGCCCATCTCGAAGGTGTCCAAAGCATCCTCTCCCCCGCCCTACAGCGCAACCGCACCCACGGGACCTCCGATCAATTCGGCGGCACCTCCTTTCGATGGATGGCGTCAAGCGAACAACGATGCCCCAGCACGTCGAGCCGCCCCTCGCAAGCGTCTGTCGTTGGTAGCCAGCGTTCCTCCCAGGCGCAGAGCAAGCTCCAGATAGGCCGCGTCGTACGCGGAGAGCCCGAATTGGATGCTCAAGGCGAAGGTCGCCTGTGTCGCGTTCGCGTGGCTCGAGATGTCCGTCACGATCGGCAACAAGGCAATCTGCTCGAAATACCTCACCGCGCTCGCTTGCGAGACTTGACCACTCCGCACCAGCGTGGCCGCAACGTTGGCAACCTCGTAGTGCCAGATCGTCGGCACATGGAACACCGTGCCGCCGGTTGCTTGGCCAAGAACATCGAGCGCGTATTGGTTGCTATCGGGACTCTCTGAATCTGGCCAAAGCAGACGGGTGTTGATGCTGTTGTCAAGGACGATGATCTCGCCAGCCATCAGTCACGCCCCTCCTCCTGCATCCGGCGCAGTTCCTCGTGGCTGCCGGTTGCCCCAGCCGCGAGTTGACTGGCATGCAGCGCACGCAGCGCTTCCAGGGCGCCCGCCACGGTCTCCGTGTCGGCCGGGGCCTTGCGAATCTCCACCTGAGGCACGCCGTTGTTGGTGACGATGATCGTCTCCCCAGCCGCAGCGCGCCGGAACACCTCCGCCTGCTTCGTCTTGCACTCGTACGCCGTGACCTGAACCGCCTTGCTCACCATCGCCCTGTTCTCCGACTAGAATGTAAGGCTAGTCGAAATCATAGACCGGAGTGTGGCATCACGCCACCATTCGGGGAACCTGCAGATCAAGTCACTTGGCGCGGCCTGCGCCCCAAGTGAACTAGAGCGCAGCGTCCCTTTAGGCGGCTCGCCTTGCAGCGCGTACCAGGCCAGGTGCCCTCTCGAAAGGCGCGTCCACAGCCAAGAGAGCCAGCTCGCATTCCACCCCCCAACCTGCTACGCTCCTCCACGTCCTACGAAGGGGGCGACTTGGCTTCGACGGCGGTCGCGAACTCCGACGTGCATGCCGAGAGGGTAGTGACTCTCGTTAATCAATCGCTGCAACTTTTTATAGTTGCCAACGACGAAAACTACGCGCTAGCGGCGTAAGCCGCTTGTCTCGGGAAGACGGCGCCCGCAACGGCGACCCGAGGGCAAAGGCTTGCGGGATAGCGCCGCCGAGTGCCTCCGGCGGCGGCGCGAAGCTCAAGGAGGCTCGCCCAACGGCACCCCGACCGCCGGGTCGCCAACGGGCCAAAGCAATAGGCGGCTCTAAGCATGTAGAGCGAAAGACGGAGCACCGACGGACGCGGGTTCGACTCCCGCCGCCTCCACCAACCTACTCGGTGCATTTCCGCATCGGCCGCGTACTCGCACTCCAACTTCCGCCATCTTGTGCCGCCGCGTTTCCCGGAAGTCGTTGCCGTCATCGACACCTAGTGTGCCGAAGGAGCCGACGGTGCTTGCTGGCCGGGCCGCCTAGTCGGCTCTGACGCCGGACATCACGGTTTGGTAACGTTCGACTGATGATTCTCTATCTTTCGTCGTACCGATTCGGCGACCAAGCCAAGCGACTACGCGATCTGGTCACGGGACCTCGACATGCTGCCGTCATCGCCAACGCGCTTGATTTTGCGACTGACCTCACCCGGAAGGAAGACAGCGTCGGGCAGGCAATCTCCGGGTTGCGGGAGCTGGGATTCGCTGCGAACGAGATAGATCTGAAGCTCTACTTCGGAAACCCCGAAGCCCTACGGTATAGGCTCGAAGGATTCGGCCTGATTTGGACACTTGGTGGCAACTCGTTTCTATTGCGAAGCGCAATGCGCCAGAGTGGTCTCGACACATTCCTCGTTGCGCATCAAGAGTCCGATCTCGTCTACGGTGGCTTCAGCGCAGGCGTTGTGGTGGTCACTCCGACTCTCAGGGGAATCCACCTAGTCGACCCGCCCGAGGTGGTGGCTCAGGCATACGGGGCCGATATCCTGTGGGACGGATTGTCGATCGTTCCTTACAGTATCGCGCCCCACTACAACTCTCGACACCCAGAGTCCGAACTCATCGATCACGTGATCGAGTACTTCCGCAGCCACCGCATGCCCTTCAAGGCATTGCGCGACGGAGAGGTGATCATTACCGGGGCCGCCCGCAGCACGCGCAACCATTGAAACGGGGCGCAAGCAGGTCGGACTTGGGGGGGAATTCCCTAGTCGGCAGCCGACACGGATGGCCACGCGAACTGATTGAGCATTCGTGTCAGCCGGGGGTTGTTGATTTCCAATCCCCGGATGTAGGCGGCGAGCGCGGGCACTGGGACTTGAGCGCCGGCGATCAGGCGGAGGCCGTCGGGTGGGCTGCACGTGCGCAGCAGCCACGCGAGCGTCGGATTGTCGAGGGTCGTTTGGGTGGGGTCGCCGAGCAGTAGGGCTGCGCGAACTTCGGAGCCGTTGCGGCGATCTGCCATGCCAGCGCAGTGGCGGGCGATCAGGGCGTCCACCACTGCTTCCGGGCTTTTCGCTGCGGCGTATGTTGGTGGTAGAGGGGTTCGGGCGAATGCCTCCGGGGGCAGGATGGCAACCGGGGGCTGTCGTGCCATGGCGATGTGGAGGCGGTTCATGACGGCATTGTGCCTTGGTGACGCAGGAGACCGGCCAAACCGGTCAAATCAGCGCGGTTTGGGTCGGCGTCTAGCAGCGGGCGTCGCGTGAAGAATCTGCCCAGTTCAAAGGGAGCAGTTCGATCATCACCGCGACTTCCTTGCGCTGGTTCGCACTCAGCGCTGCAGCGGCTTGGTGAAGCGCCGCCGGATCGTGCTCTTGTGCCATTGCGAGGTCGTAGATGTCCCGTGGTTCCGCGATACCCGCTCCGGTCAAGCGGTGAACGAGCTTGCCGGCGAGGATTTCTGCGCCGGTGAGTGTCTCAACGGCGGTTCCGGGCACGAACTTCCCGGAACCGGATGGGTGCACCAAGGTGGCTGCCGGCAGAATCGTGACCTCCACGCCGCCGATCCGTGTGTACGTCGCGATCTGATCCACAAAGGTCTCTTCGCCCGCTGTGGTTGCCGATACGTCGCGCAACGCTCGTTCCATCGCCTCGCCACTGGTGCGTACTGCCGTGGCGTAGGTCTGGGGGTCGCAGAACAGGACCGCGTCCGTCGAGCGCCGATGGTGCCATCGCGCCTGCAAGGCGGCACCGCCGCCGAAGCGAAGATCGCCCTCGGCCAAGTGTGGCGCCAGTGCGGTGACGAATAGCTGCACCGCGCGAACAACGGCTGAGGGGATTCCCTGTTCCTGTTGGTGCATGAGCCGATCCGTACCCTCAGGCGGAGGGTGGGGTCGCGGGGGCGTGGTCCAAGGCGTTGGCGTGCCGTTCTATGTAGCGCACCAAGCGGCGCAGGCCTTCTTCCAACCGCTCGTGGGATTGGGCGTAGCAGAGGCGGATGTGGGCGTCGTTGTTGGGGCCGAAGGCGTAGCCGGGGGCTAGGCCCACGTCTTCTTCTGCTAGCACGCCTTGGACGAAGGCTAGGCTGTCTTCAACGCCATTCACTTTGGGGAAGGCGTAGAAGGCGCCTTCGGGCATGCGCAGGTCAATCAACGGGTGGCCGGTTAGGTGTTGCTCGACGATGCTGCGGCCTTTGCGGTATTGCTCGCGCAGGGTTGCCACCGTTTCTTCGCCGCCTTCGAGGGCGGCTATGCCGCCGGCTTGGGCGAATACGGTGGCGCCGGTGTTGAAGCATTCCGAGAGCGCTGTCCAGGCGATGGCGAGGTGCGGTGGGGTGACTACCCAGCCTAAGCGCCAGCCGGTCATGGCCCAGGCCTTGGAGAAGCCGTTCACCACTACCAACGGGTCGTCTTCGCGGGCCACTTGCAGGAAGGATGGGGCGTGCTCGCCGTCGAAGAAGGTGCGGTGGTACACCTCGTCGGCGATGAGGAGGATGTCTCGCTCGCGGCAGAAGGCGAGGAGCTCCGCTTGGTCGTCCTGCTGCATCACCCAGCCGGTGGGGTTGCAAGGGGTGTTAACGAAGATGGAGCGGGTGTCGGGGCGAACCCCAGCGATGATTTCGGACACGTCGAGACGCCAGCCGGCGTCGGTTTCGCGTTGGCGCACGGTGTCGATCTCGGCGCCGGCGACGCGGTAGGTAATCTCGATGTTGGGCCAGTGCGGGCTGACGATGAGGGCGCGGTCGCCGCTCGTCACTGCGGTCTGGGCGGCGATGGTCACGCCCATCATGGCGGAGCCCGGCACGGTGATGCGGTCGGGGTTGATGTCAAGGCCGTAGAGGTTATCGAGGTAGCGCTTGATTGCGTCGCGCAGGGATTGCAGGCCGCGGGTGTGGGTGTAGAAGGTCTGGCCGTCGTCGAGGGCCGCCTTTGCGGCTTCGCGGATGAAGGCGGGGGTGACGGTGTCGCCTTCGCCGAACCACAGGGCGATGACCGCAGGGTCGCCCAAGCGCGAGAACGCCACCTTGGTGAAGCCGTTCTGCTCGAGGGTTTCGATTACTTGCCTCACCATGGGGTGGCTTTTCGCTTGAGTTGTCAGGGGGCTTGAGGTTGGGCGCAGCGCAGCATAGCAGGCTGGACCGGTGCGCCGATCCGCGCTCAGTAACGGCAGGACGCCTTCCTTCAACATGGAACAAAATCACGCAACTCCATAATCCTTGGCCGCTTTCTTCATAGGGGACGGGCTTGTCCCGTCCCGTGCTGCACGCTTCGACGAACTCGGGGCGGGGGACGGGACAAGCCCGTCCCCTACGGCGCTTCACCCACCGCCACGAATGTGCGAGAAGCCTGTTCCCGGCGCGTCCGCGACGTGGACGTCCCCGCCGATAGAACGCGGCTGCGGCGTCAGTCGTTGACAGACTGCTTCAGCACTCGCCCCTGCTCGCGGCGCCACTCGCGCTCCTTCACCGTGGCGCGCTTGTCGCGTTGCTCCTTGCCCTTGCCGAGTGCGACCTCGCACTTCACGCGCTGGCCCTTCCAGTACATCGCGGTTGCGACGCAGGTGAAGCCCTTGGCTTGCGTGGCGTTGAAGATGCGGGAGATTTCGCGCTCGTGCAGCAGCAGCTTGCGGGTGCGGATGGGGTCGGGTTCGACATGGGTGGAGGCGCTTGCGAGGGGAGCGATATGGGCCCCGAGCAGCCACGCCTCGCCCTCGCGCACCAGCACGTAACTATCGGTGAGCTGGGCTCCGCCGGCGCGGATGCTCCGCACCTCCCAGCCTTCGAGCACGAGGCCGGCCTCGAAGCGCTCTTCGAGTTGGTAGTCGAACCGCGCGCGCCGGTTTAGCGCGATGGTGCCGTTGCCTGTGTTTGCCTTCTTGGCCATTTCCTGCATTTCCGCCTTCGGCCAGGCCTGCATGTCCGCCACCAAGGGCAGGACGTGAATCGTAGCGGCGCAAAGCGCAACGCGCACGTCATCGCAAAGCCAGGGCCTCCGAAATGCGCGCCTTGCGGCGCGTGGGAGGGCAAGATGCCCTCCCCCCCAGAGGCCCCCGCCCGACGCGCGGGTTCAATGACGCCCCGAAAGCCCACCCGTAGGGCCAGCGAACAGCCCACCCCCCC
>VXPR01000403.1:0-1266 GCA_009839405.1 Gammaproteobacteria bacterium | reverse complement strand
CCCGCCCTAACAACCCGCCCCCCCCGGCCACCCGTGCGCCCAACCCAACTGCCACCGCGCCCTTCAGGGCGCTAGTCCTGCTCGGAGGAGGGAGTGATGGCTGACAACAGTGTCTCGCAGCCGAACCTTTGGTCGAGTCGGCTCATGTTCATCCTGGCCGCGGCCGGGTCGGCGGTGGGTCTCGGCAACATCTGGAAGTTCCCCTACATCGCTGGCGAGAACGGCGGCGGTGCGTTCGTGGTGGTGTACCTGCTTTGCATCGCCGCCATCGGCGTGCCGATCATGGCGGCGGAAGTGTTGCTCGGCCGCGCGGGACGGCAAAGCCCCATCAACACCTTGCGGGCGCTGGTGCGGCGAAGCGATGCGTCGCAGGGCTGGACCCTCATCGGCTGGTTGGGCGTGCTTGGCGGCTTCCTCATCCTCTCCTTCTATGCCGTGATCGCCGGCTGGGCACTGCACTACATCTTCCAGGCAGGTTCCGGCACCTTCACCGGCGCGAGCAGCGCCGACGTGTCCGGCGTCTTCGACGACTTCCTCGCGAGCCCGTGGACGATGCTGTTCTGGCACACGGTGTTCATGGCGGGCACGGTCGCGATCGTCGCCCGGGGCGTCAACCGAGGCTTGGAGTTCGCCATTCGCTGGTTCATGCCCGTGCTGTTCGTGCTGATCCTGTTGCTGGTGGGCTACGCGATGGTGGTGGGCGACTTCGCCGCCGGCTTCGGTTTCCTGTTCGGCTTCGACTTCGGGGCGCTCACCGTCGCCGGCGTGCAGGAAGCGATGGGGCATGCCTTCTTCACCCTCAGCGTCGGCATGGGGGCGATCATGGCCTACGGTGCCTACGTGCCGGGCAATGTTTCGATCCCCGGCACAGTGCTCACCATCGCCAGCGTCGATACCGTGGTGGCGCTGGCGGCTGGGCTGGCGATCTTCCCGATCGTGTTCGCCACCCCTGGCCTCGAAGCCGGCGCGGGGCCGGGCCTCCTCTTCGTTACCCTGCCCATCGCCTTCGGCAACCTGCCCCTCGGTGCCTTCATCGGAACGCTGTTCTTCGTTCTCATCAGCTTCGCCGCCATCACCTCTGCCATCTCCATCATCGAGCCAGCGCTGGCGTGGATGGTGGAGCAGTTCGGCATCACGCGGGCGCGGGTGGCGACAGCCCTCGGTGGCATCTGCTGGTTTCTGGGCATCGGCAGCGTGCTCTCGTTCAACCTGTGGTCAGGCCTTCACATCGTCGGCGAGCGCACCTTCTTCGACTTCGTGGCCTAT
>VXPR01000198.1 GCA_009839405.1 Gammaproteobacteria bacterium | reverse complement strand
GTTCCGGGCCTTCCTGCGCAACCTCATGATGCATGCTGCGGTCGGCACGGCACTAGGCGGCGTGATGACCACCGTCGGCGAACCGCAGAACCTCCTCATCTCCGAGCGCATGGGCTGGGAGTTCATCGAGTTCTTCCTGCGCATGGCGCCGGTGACGCTGCCGGTCTTCGCGGTTGGATTGCTGACGTGCGTCTTGCTGGAGGTGTTCCGCGTCTTCAGCTACGGCGCCAAGATTCCGGAACCGGTGTTCCGGGTGTTGCAGGACTTCGACGCCGACGAGAACGCCAAGAGAACCGCCCGTGACAACGCCAAGCTCGTCGTGCAGGCACTCGCGGGCCTCTTTCTGGTGGTCGCACTCGCGCTGCATCTGATCGCGGTGGGGTTGGTCGGGCTCTCCATCATCGTCCTGCAGACCGCCTTCAACGGCGTTGTCGAGGAGCACGACTTGGGGCCAGCCTTCCACGAGGCGCTGCCGTTCACGGCGTTGCTCTGCGTCTTCTTCGGCATCGTCGCGGTCATCGCCAGCCAGCAGCTCTTCCAGCCAGTGATCGTCTGGGTGCTGACCCTTCCGGAGTCGCAGCAGCCGGGCATGTTCTACATCGCCAACGGCGTGCTCTCCGCCATCAGCGACAACGTCTTCGTCGCCACGGTGTACATCAACGAGGTGCGCAACGCCTTCGACGCCGGCACCATCACCCGCCAGCAGTTCGACCTTTTGGGCGTCGCCATCAACACCGGCACCAACATCCCGAGCGTAGCGACGCCGAACGGCCAGGCCGCGTTCCTGTTCCTGCTCACCTCGTCCCTCGCACCGCTCATCCGGCTGTCCTATGGCCGCATGGTGTTCATGGCGCTGCCCTACACCATAACGATGGGCATCACCGGCTGGCTGGCGGTGCAGTACATCCTGTAGCTCGGCAAGGCAGCTTCCTCGCTCGCTGCGGCGGGTCGAGGAGCCGCGGGGACGGGCTTGTCCGTCTCGCCGAACTCGTCGAAGCGCAGCAGTTCGCGCAGGCGAACTGCCGAGGCACGCACAAGGCGCGCCGGGACGGGGCAAGCCCGCCCCTACGAAGGAAGCAGCCAAGGAGCTTAGGGTTGCGTGATCCGCTCCATTCGAGGCATCGCCCGTCGCTAGGCTGTTGCTAGGCGGCGCCAGACGGCGCCCTGTTCCGCCTTCCCGTCGAGCATGTCAAGGTAGGCCTCGTGCGCCGCGAGTTCCTCTGGTGTGGCGCGCAGCACTGGCAACTTGGGACGATCGACGGGCAGGCGGACGATGTCGGCCACCGCTTCGGCCGGTTCGTCGCTCGGTAGGAGCGAGCCCTGTCCCCCCGTCATTAGCAGGAACACGTCCGCCAGCAGTTCGGCATCGAGCAGCGCGCCGTGCAGGTCTCGGGTGGAATTGTCCACGCCATAGCGGCGACAGAGCGCGTCGAGGCCGTTCTTCTGCCCCGGGTGCTTGTGGCGCGCCATCACCATCGAGTCGGTCACAGTGCAGATGTCTTCGATCCGCTTCGGGTGGCCCTCGGGCAGAAGCGACAGCTCGTAGTCGAGAAAGGAAACGTCGAACGGGGCGTTGTGGATGACGAGCTCGGCGCCTTCGATGAACTGAAGCAACTCGCCGGCAATCTCGCCGAAGGCCGGCTTGTCCGACAGGAATTCGTCACTCAGGCCATGCACCTCGAAGGCGGCGTCGTCCACCTCGCGGTCCGGTCGGATGTAGCAGTGGTAGTGCTTGCCGATCTTGCGGTCCATCACCTCCACGGCCCCCACCTCCACCACCCGATGGCCTCGCTCCGGTTCGAGCCCAGTGGTTTCCGTGTCGAGAACGACCTGTCTCACTCCTGCTCTCCCATGCCTTGTTGCATCCGGTCGATGGCATCGCGCGCAGCGGTGTCCACGCGCTCGTTTTCCAGGTGCCCGCTGTGGCCGCGTACCCAGCGCCAATCCACCGAGTGGCGCGTGTTCTGCTCGTCGAGCCGCTGCCAGAGCTCCTGGTTCTTCACCGGGTGGCCACCCTTGCGCTTCCAGCCGCGACGCTTCCAGCCGGCGATCCACGAGGTGATGCCTTGCCGCACGTATTCGGAGTCGGTCGTGAGCGTCACGGCGCAGGGTCGCTTGAGCGCGGCGAGTCCTTCGATGGCGGCCATGAGCTCCATGCGATTGTTGGTGGTGTTGGGCTCCGCGCCGTCCAGCATCCGCTCCGCCTCGCCAGTGCGCAGGAGCGCCGCCCAGCCGCCTGGTCCCGGGTTGCCGCGACAGGCGCCATCCGTGAACACCTCGACCTTGGTGCGCATTGTCTACCAGCCCTTCACTGCGGACGACGACGCGGCAGCCGGGGTAGCCGACGCAGCCACCGGCGCTGGCAGATGCGCTCGGCGTAACGCGGTCATGCCGTGTCCGATGCGGGTTGCGGCAACGATGTACACGCCGCCAAACGGCAGTTGCACGCGATTCACAGCTTCGCTCGCGCGCTTCCAGTGCCGCCCTTCCAAGGACGCAGACAGCGCTCCTCGATAGCTGAGATGCACGCCAGGCTCGCGGTCGAACCCGAGCAAGTCCAGCCAGTCCGCAAGGCGCAGAGGGCTCACCGGGTGCATGTCGCGAAACGGCCGCCACGGTTTCGCCAGCGACCACAAGCTCCATGGGTTGAAGCCGACGATCAACAGCCGTCCACCAAGAGGCAGCACCCGCGCTACTTCCCGCAATGCCGCCCGCCGGTCCTCCGCCACATCGAGCGCATGGTGCAGCACGACGTTGTCGAAGCAATGCGGTGGAAAGGGCAAGGCCACCGGATTCGCGGCCACCACTCCCACCCCACCTGCGTGCGACACGCGCGCGGACGACCATGCCAGCATGCGCGTGCGCACCATGCAGCGGTCGGTGGTGGCCACCGCATCGCACTGCGGACCGATCCAAAGGAGGGTGTCGCCATGAAAGCGCCGGACGATGCGGCCGATGTGCGGCCGCTCGCGCTCGCACAGGAGCCGTCCCGCCGGCGATCGCAACCAAACCCGGAAGCCGGTCTCGGCATCCGACGGCCGTGGCCCTAACGCGGAACTCGTCTCGGGAGTCACCCGATTGGCACCATCCGTCTCACGCCGCCGAATCTTACTCCCAAGTCCCGCTCTGCGGTGATTTCGGCGATTTGCCAAACGCCCCGTTTTGGCGCAAAGTTGCCGACCCTCGATTTCCGAGAGCCATCCTCCAACCATGTTCAAGAGATGGTGGGCGCTGCCCACCACGGCATTGATCTTGGCCGGCTGTCAGATGGCGGGTGTCGCGCCCGCGCCGGGCCCGGTTGCCGTGCCTGAAGTCGACGATGGCGAGATGTCGCCGCCGTCGGTCGTTGCCGCCGAGGTCGAACCGGAACCGAGCCCCGCCCAGCCGACGGAGCCGGAAGCCGCGAAACCCGTAGAGCTACCGGTGCCGAGCGCCGCGGACGAGGCTCGTGATGGCTTTCTGGCCCAGCTTCGCGCCGGCTTCCGGCTCGACCACGACCTCGAGCGCAAGCAGGTTCGCAAGGAAGTCGACTGGCTGGTACGCAACCCGGAGTATCTCGCGAGCAAGCGCGAACGCGGCCTGCGCTATCTCCCCTACATCTGCGCCGAGGTGCACAAGCGCGAGATGCCGGCCGAGCTTTGCCTCATTCCCATCATCGAAAGCGCCTTGCGTCCGCACGCGTTCTCGCCGCAGGGCGCGGTGGGCCTTTGGCAGTTCATGCCAAGCACGGCACGGCGGTTCGACCTGACGCTCGACTGGTGGACCGACCAGCGCCGCGACGTGGCGCTTTCCACGGCTGCAGCCCTCGATTACCTCGCGCAACTGCACCAGCGCTTCGGTGACTGGACGCTGGCGCTTGCCGCCTACAACTGCGGCGAGGGGCGAATGCACCGCACGCTGCGACGAACGCCCGGCGCGAAGACGGCCTTCGACCTGCGCCTGCCGCGCGAGACCGAGTACTACGTGGCGCGCATCCTTGCCTACGCAGCGGTATTCGCGGACCCCGAACGGTATGGCGTGGAACTGCCGTTCGGCCCACTCGACAGCGCCGCGCCGAGAGTCGCCGTGGTGGAGACGGGCGGGCAGATTGACCTCGCCCGGGCTGCGGAGGCCATCGGCCAAGACATGCAATACCTCTACAACCTGAACCCAGCGCTCAAGCGCTGGGCGACGCCACCCAATGGCCCGCATCAACTGCTCGTCCGCGCCGAGCACGCAGGGCAAGCGCAGCAAGCGCTCGCCAGCCTCTCGAACGATGAACGCATGCTCTGGGCCCGCGTTCGCATCGGCACCAACGACACCCTGAGCGGCATCGCCAGCGAATACAGCGTGGCCATGGACACCCTGAGCCGCGTCAACGGCGTGCGCGGCACCCGCATCGAGGAAGGCGACTTCCTGATGGTGCCGACGCCGTTCCGCGACTGGCCGGACTATCCGACGCCGTTTCGCACGGGAGCTGGCGGCGATGCGATCTACGTGGTTCGCTCAGGCGACTCGCTCTGGAAGATCTCTCGACGCCTCGACCTCGACATGAACCTGCTCATGCGCGCCAATGAGCTGACGAAGCGGTCCGTGTTGCAAATTGGCCAGCGGCTCTCGCTGCCAGGTCTCGGCAGTACCCGCAGCATCGAGGAGAAGCAGGTGACCCAAGAAGCCATCGCCTACCGGGTGCGGCGCAACGATTCCCTCTCCACGATCGCCGCCCGCTTCAAGGTCTCCGTCGCCAAGCTGGTGGACTGGAACGACATCGATCCCAAGGCGTTCATCCACCCCGGCCAACGACTGGTGGTGCGACCGGCAGACCAACCCCCGGCCGGCGGCTAGGAGGCTTCCGCCTTAGAAAACGGCGCTGGCTCCTAGCCGTAGCTGCGAGCGAATGCGAGCACGAAGGCCAGCAGTTCGCGCAGCGAACTGCCAACGCGCCCGCAAGGGCGCGCCATCTGCGATGATGTTCCACTCCGGGGCTCCGACCAACTTGCGTGACTGATGGCCCAGTTGCCCACATCCGATGCTGGCGTGGCGCGGTTTCTCGCCGAGGCCCGGCGCACGCCGCCGGCAACGCGCAGCGATCGCCGCATTCTCTTTGCGCTTGATGCCACCGCCAGTCGAGAGCCTACGTGGGACCTCGCCTCGCGCCTGCACGGCGAACTGTTCGAAGCAGCATCAGACGACGGCGGCACGGCGGTGCAACTGGTGCACTACGGTGGCTTCAACGAATTTCACGCATCGCCGTGGACGACCCGACCGGCGGCGCTTCTGCGGCAAATGACCGAGGTGCGCTGTCGCGGCGGGCTCACGCAGATCCAGCGCGTGCTCGAACATGCGCTCACGGAAACGAGCCAAGCGCGCATCAGGGCCGTCGTCTTCATCGGCGATGCCTGCGAGGAACCCGTCGACAAGGTCGCCGACGCCGCCGGCCGCCTGGCACTCTTCCAAACGCCGGTGTTCGTATTCCAGGAAGGCGCGGACCCCGATGCCAGCCGGGTTTTCCGCCAAGTGGCACGCCTCACCGGCGGCGCTCACTCGCCCTTCGCGCCGGGTCGCGCCGCGGACCTGCGCGCCCTGCTCAAGGCCGTCGCCCACTTCGCCGCATCCGGACGCCGAGGTGTCGAACGACTCGACCACCCCGCGGCAGCACGCTTGCTCCGACAGCTTCCATGATCCTGCTGGTCGTCGTCGCGGTGGTGGGCGCATTCGCTTTCGCGCTGCTGATGAAGCTCTACTGGGCGCGCAACACGCCCAGCAAGCCCACCGGCATCGTCACCGGTGCCGTGGTGGCACTGCTCGCCGCCCTCGCCATCCTCGCCGCCAGCGGCCGCCTGCACTGGCTCGCCGCCCTCGCCACCGGTGCCCTGCCCTTCCTGCGCCATGCCCTGCGGCTGGCGCTGAATCCGGTGGGCGGCCTGCTGCTGCGACGCTTTCTTGCCGGCCGCGGCGGCCCTTCGCCCCTCGGCGGCATGTTCGGCGGCTTCCGGCAAAGTCCCCAGAATGCGAGCGACGACCCCCGCCAGTCTTCGGTGCAAACGGGCGACCTTCGGATGACGCTCAACCACGAAACCGGCGAGATGGACGGCGAAATCCTGCGTGGAGCGCGTCAAGGCAAGCGCCTCGGCGAGTTGGACCTGGCTCAGGTGGTCACCCTCCTGACCGAGTTCGACGACGAACGCTCGAGACAGCTGCTCTCTGCCTATCTGGACCGCCGTGCTCCCGGCTGGAACGACGCGGCGCAAGGCAACCAGGACGGCCAGCAAGACACCATGACCTTCGAGCGGGCGCTCAAGGTGCTTGACCTACCCGACAGCGCGGGCCGCGACGACGTGATCGCCGCCCACCGCCGCCTCATGCAACGGCTCCATCCCGACCGCGGCGGCAGCGCCTTCCTCGCAGCCACCCTCAACGAAGCGAAGAAAGTGCTGCTCGATCGCCTGTAATCAAGGCCGCCGCAGCACTGTGTGTGGCAAACTGCGCGCCGTTTGGACGCGTTGGGAGCTAAGCGAAAGCACTCGTGCGTCTTCATCTTCGGACACGCTCCGCCCCCTCGCGGAATCCCAAAAACGACTGCAGGAGGGCTGGCTTTTGGGCTGGTCGGTCAACCGCCCCACCGGGCTTACACACCATCGTCCCGGGCTCGCGACGCCCGGCTACACCCTGCTGACGCCACACGGCGGCGACTCGACCTGGCTCATCGACATCCACGGCCGCGTCGTGCACCGCTGGACATTCCAGCACATCCGCCCCGGCTATGGCCGCCTGCTCAAGAACGGCAACCTGTTGATGACAGGATCGGATCCCGAGCAGCCCATGCGCCCGGACGCCGACCTCGCGGCGCCGCCGCCGTTCGAGGAGCGCGTCAAGACCCTCGGCGGCTACCACACCACGCTTTGCGAGGTGGATTGGGACGGCAACGTGGTTTGGGAGTACGTCAATCCCTACCAGCACCACGACTTCTTCCGCTTCGAGAACGGCAACACGATGGTGCCGGTGTGGATCGAACTGCCCGAGGAGGTGCAACGCAAGGTGCGCGGCGGTCGCCGGCGCCAGCGTCGAGAGAAGCTGCCAAGGCTGATCGGCGACGATCTCGTGGAAGTGGACGCGAGCGGCAACGAGGTGCGCCGCATCCGTCTGTGGCAGCTCATGGACCCGGTGAAGGACCCCATCTACCCCACCGTGCGGCGCTGGGAGTGGACTCACGTCAACGGCATCGACATCAACCCCGCCGGCGAGATCGTGTTCTCGGCGCGACACATCGATCGTGTAGGCATCATCGGCGCCGATGGCGAGCTCAAGTGGAAGTTCGACCAGACCCACGGCCAGCACCAGCCGACGTGGGTGCGGCCGGAGGGCGAGCACGAGCCCAGCAACGTGCTCGTGTTCGACAACGGCGACGCCGGCTCGCGCGTGGTCGAGATCGACCCGGCGACGAGCGAGATTGTCTGGAGCTACCGGGGCAACCCCTCGCCGCAGTTCTTCAGCGGCCACATCTCCGGCGCGGTGCAGCTATGGTCGCGCAACGTGCTCGTCTGCGAAGGCACCAGCGGCCGCCTGTTCGAGGTCACCCGCAGCGGCGAGGTGGTGTGGGAGTGGATCAACCCATTCCTGAACACAAACAGTCGCGGCGAACCCACGGTGAGCATCTACCGCACGCACCGCTACGCCCCGGAGCATCCGGCCCTGGCCGATCGCGATCTGGACCCCGCCCGCCACGCCAACATCAACCGCCTGCACAACCTCGGCTAGCGGACTAGCGCCTCTGCACCCCGCGGCCTCGCACCCCCAACAACGGTCGTGGCGTGCACTTTCCTGTCACTCCCCCCTCGA
>VXPR01000014.1 GCA_009839405.1 Gammaproteobacteria bacterium | reverse complement strand
CCCCTCAGCCGCCGTCTCGAAGTTCCCCGAACTCGCCATCACCGCCCAAATCACCGAAGGTCGAACCGTAGGCGGCGCGATCGCCGCCCAGTCCGAACCGACCCTAGCCACACCAGCATCTCAACCCACACTGACGATCCACCCCTCAACGCTCCCTCGCGCACCTGAATAGGCGATCCCGCGACACCGGTGTAGAGCGCGAGGTTCACCTGCACAGGCGCCGTCGTAGCGTGCATGATCGGCGTTGGCGTCCGACCCAATCCGCCGCACAAGCATCTCGGCGTCGCACGCTCCAGCGGCCCCCACCTCACGTCTTCGCAGAAGACCCCTGCGGCAAGTGGATGCCTAGCTGCGCCAGCGTTTCTGCAAGCGTGGGTTTGCCGAGGCGGATGCGTTCGTCGTTGAGCAGATACGTGAAGACGAAACCGAGGCTGAGCAGGAACACGCCGATGAGGAAGCAGTAGATGACCGCACGGTCCGGGTGTTGGTCCTTGAGGTAGCCGACGTATAGCGGGCCAAACACACCCGCCGCGGCCCACGCGGTGAGGAGTGCGCCGTAGATGACCGACATCCGGCGGCTGCCGAACACGTCCACCACGAAGGAAGGCATGGTGGCGAAGCCACCGCCAAAGCAGAGCAGCACGTAGCAGACGAGCCCCGAGAACACCCACGGATTGGTTTCCGTCATGAGCACGCCAAACACCACCATCTGGCTCGCCAGCAGCACCCGGAAGATGCGCACTCGGCCGATGCGGTCTGAGAGATAGCCCCACACCAGCCGGCCGACGCCGTTGCACAGGGAACTCACCGCGATCAGCGTCGCGCCATATTGCGCCAGCACCTCCGGTTCCAGCGTCGCGTCGGCCAGGCCCCATACGTCTTGCAGGAGCGCGGATTGGAAGCTGATGACCGAGATGCCGGCGGCGATGTTGAAGAAGAACACGAGCCACATGAAGGCGAACTCCGGCGAGCGCAGGCATTCGCCGACCGTGGCGCGATCGAGCGCGTCCGTGGCCGGCGAGGCCTGTCCCGGTGCTGCGGATTCGGGCGGGTCCACCAAGACGGCCGCCGACGGGATAAGCACCGCCGCAAACAGCACGCCGAGCGAAAGGAACACCATCGCGAGGTCCCCGTCGCTGCGCACGACCAAGAGAGGCGCCAGCACCTTGCTGAGCAGGAAGGCACCGACGCCAAAGCCCATGACGACGATTCCCGTCGCAAGCCCCTTGTGGTCCGGGAACCACTTGGCCGTCGTCGCAACCGGCGTCACATAGCCGAAGCCGATGCCGAGGCCCCCGATGACGCCGTAGCCGATGAAGAAGAGCAGCAGGTTGTCCACCTGCAACGCGAAGCTGCCGATCAAGTAGCCGGCGGAGAAGAGCAGCGCACCGGCGATTGCTAGCCTGCGCGGGCCGAGCTTGGGCAACAGCGCTCCGCCGATGGCAGCGGCAATGCCGAGAGTGAAGATGGTGATGGAGAAGGCCCAGGCCGTGTCGGTGAAGGACCAGCCGAGTTCGCGCACCAGCAGCGTTTGGAAGAAGCTCCAGGCATAGACGGTGCCGAGACAGATCTGCAGCGTGGTGCTGGCCACCAAGATGACGCCACGCTGCACGGAGACAGGCAGGGCCACGAGGTCAATCCCGGCGTCCGCCAGCGACAAGGCGGAACAGGCGCGCAAGCTGTCCGGCTTCGTCCTGGCGTTCGAGCACGCGCGCTTCGGGCGCGTCCGCGCCGCGCTGCACCAGATTGGCGGCATAGGTCAAGAGTTCGCCGATCGGGCGGGCGGCCAGATTCACGAACCACAGCGCAGCGAAGACGCCTACCACGAAGACGGCGCAGATGAGATAGATCTGCTGCCCTATGGCGCGCTGGATCTTGAGCGCGATGAGGCCAGTGTCCATGCCCACGTGCACGTTGCCGGCGAATCCGGCGAGGATGGGGCTGCCCACCTCGACGAAGTCGCCCATGCCGGGCAGGCTGCGCTCCACGGTTGCCGTGTCGGTGGTGTCGCTGGCAAGAATCTCCTCGGGAATGCCGGGCACGAAGGTATGGGCGAGGAACTCGCCGGTCTCGTCGGTGATGTAGATGTAGCGGATGCCCTGGATTTCGACGAATTGATCCACCAGCGACTGCAATGCCGCGAGGTCGCGGTTGAGGAGGATGTCGACGCTCGAATCGGCGATCGTCTTGGCGATGTCGCGGCTGTTGCTGACGTATTCCTGGGTGAGCTGGGTGTCCACCGTGTACACCGCGAGCGACGCGGTGGCGACGCCGATGAAGCCGAACAACCCAAACACGCCAAACAGCGTCTTCTGGAACAGGCGCCGGATGCGGAACGGGCCGAGAATGACGCCAGCTTCATCGGCCTTCGGCTGTTCCGTCATGTCTTGGCAAACCTCTCGTGCCAGTCGGTGAGCGTAACGAAGCGATTGTCCCGCACCACGGTGTAGTACACGCGCTGAAGTCCCTGACGCCGTTCCGACGAGAAGGAGACGCTCTCGCCGATGCCGAGGTCGAAGTCCTGCACCGTGAACATGGCCGCTTCGAGCGCTTCGCGGGAGGGCTCGGGACCGAGTCGCCGCAACACCTCCGTCATCAACTTTGCGTTGAGGAACCCCTCGAGGCTGACGAAGCTCTGCGCGAAGGCCGTGTAGGACTCGGTGACCAGTTCCTCCGGCGGCGACGGGTCGTGGCGCTGCATCAGTTCACGGTATTCGCGCACGGCCGGAATCGAGGTCTCCTCGTAGCTCGGCACCACTTGGGAATTCACCAAAAGATCGGTGTAGCGGCTGCTGTCCTCTCGCACCCCAGCAAGGAGCTTCAGCAGGTTCTCGCTGCCGACGAAGGAGAGGTTGGCGATGGGCACGGTGAGCCCCAAGTCCACCGCGTCGCGGGCGAACGCGGCGCAGGCGGCATAGGCGCCGATGCAGATCACCGCGTCAGGATTCTCCGCCTTGAGGATCTCCACTTGCCGCCGCATCGTGCTGGTGAACTTGGTGCCGCGTCGATAGGTAGCTTCGCCGGCGAGCCGTTCGCCGTGGCGCGCCAGCGCCGCGCGCACGCCCGCCCAGCCGCTGCGACCGTAGGCGTCGGCCTGATAGAAGACGGCGATGCGACGTCGTCCGACGCGAACGAAGTTGTCCACAAGGCCGCCGGTCTCCTGGCGATAGGAGGCGCGCAGGTTGAAGGCGAACTCGCCATAGGGTGGCTCGCGCTGGGGCTGGGCGCCGGTGAAGGGGAAGAACAGGAGGATGCTGCGATCCTGGAATTTCTTCAAAAGCGGCAACACCCGCGTGACGGTGGGGGTGCCGACGTAGCCGAACAGGCCAAAGACGTCGTCTTCGAGCATGAGCGTCATGGTGTTCTTCACCGACGGGTCCGGCTGATAGCCATCGTCGTAGGTGCGAAGGCGAATCTTGCGACCGAATACGCCGCCTTGGCGATTGACTTCCTCGAAGCACGCCTGAGCACCGCGATAGAGCTCGATGCCAAGTCCCCTCGAGGGCCCCGAGAAGGCCGCCGACGTGCCGAGCAGGATTTCGCTGTCCGATACCGGTACGCCACGCGCGCGCGGCGCCAGCAGGGCGCCGAACAAGCCGTAGCCAGCAAACGACCGTCGCGTGATCAAGTGGCTGTGCCTTCTCGGTTGCTGTCGTCCACTTTAGCGCACCCGTGACCGCGTCCAAATGGGGCGTCGAAGGAGAAAAGAGGCACCGCCCCATTGCGACCAAATAGGCGCAGACCGTGCAGCGAACCATGTCTCCCCGATTCGAGAGGCTTGAGGTCCGTGCAGACTAGGCCACACGGGCGTTGTCTTCGGGGCGCGACACGGCACGCTTTTTTCGGGGTGCGACGACCAGCTTCCGATTAGACTCGGCAAGCAAGCTAGGGAAGGGGCTTCAGGCATGGCAATCGCGCTCAGGAACGCCGCCATCGTCAACGAGGGCAGCACGGTCGAAGGCGATGTGCGCATTGCGGCCGGGCGCATCGATGCGGTGGGCACAGCGGTGACGGCCGGCGCCGGGGACACCGAGATCGACCTCGCCGGCGCCTGGCTCCTGCCGGGGATGATCGACGACCAAGTCCATTTCCGTGAGCCTGGCTTCGAGCACAAGGCGGACATCGCCACCGAGTCCCGTGCCGCGGTGGCCGGCGGCATCACCAGTTACATGGAGATGCCGAACTGCGATCCGCAGACGGTGACGGGCGCCGCGCTGAAGGACAAGCACGCCCGCGCCGCATCCCGGTCGCTCGCGAACTACGCTTTCTATCTCGGCGCCACCAACGACAACCTAGAGGAGATCCGACGGGTTGATCGCCACCTCGCCTGCGGCGTCAAGGTGTTCATGGGCGCATCAACCGGCAACATGCTCGTGGACGACGAACGTACGCTCGAAGGCATCTTCGCCGAGTGTCCGCTGCTGATCGCCACCCACTGCGAAGACACGCCCATGATCCTCGCCAACGAGGCCGAGGCGCAGGCGCGCTACGGCGACGACATCCCCATCACCGAGCACCCCAACATTCGCTCCGCGGAGGCCTGCCACCGCTCGTCGTCGCTGGCCGTGCGGCTGGCGCGCACGCACGGCAGCCGCCTGCACGTGCTGCACATCACCACGGCGCGTGAACTGGCCCTGTTCGAGCCCGGCCCGCTCGAAGGCAAGCGCATCACTGCGGAAGCCTGCGTGCATCACCTGTTCTTCAACGAGACGCACTACGGCGCGCTCGGCACCGACATCAAGTGCAACCCCGCCATCAAGACCCGAGCCGATCAGCTCGCGATCCGTCAAGCCGTGAACGACGACGTGATCGACGTCGTCGCCACCGACCATGCCCCGCACACGGCCGAGGAGAAGGCAAGCCCCTACATGCAGGCGCCTTCCGGCCTGCCGCTGGTGCAGCATGCCCTCCTGTCGCTGGTCGAACAGGTGCGGCTCGGCGAAATGACCATCGAACGGGTGGCACAGAAGACCGCGCACGCACCTGCGACCCTGTTCGATGTCGCCGAACGCGGCTTCATCAGAGAGGGCTATCACGCCGACCTCGTGGTGATCGATCCAAGCCGCAACACGGTGGTGGATGACGAGCCGGTGTACGCCAAGTGTGGCTGGACGCCATTCCGCGGCACCACGTTCCACGCTCGCGTGACCCACACTTTCGTCGGCGGCCGGTTGATGTTCGCGGGCGGCGAGTTCCGCGACGACACACCCGGCGAGGCGCTTGAGTTCGATCGCTGAGGCTGGGCCGCAGAGCCACGCACACGGCGCTCGGAAGTCAACGGCTATGATTTGCGCAACGGCCCGCAGGCGAACTGCGGGCTCGATCGATGTCATCTGAAGGAGAAAGCATGAAGACGCGTGTGGTTGCCCTTGCCAAGCGACCTGTGGGGATGCCGACGGCGGCAGACTTCGCCGTTTCCGAGGTGGAGTTGCCGGATCCCGGCGACGGGGAAGTGCTGGTCGAGAATCTCTGCATGTCAGTGGACCCTTACATGCGAGGCCGGATGGTGGATCGGAAGTCCTATGTGGGGCCCTTCGAGGTGGGCGAAGCGCTCACGGGTGGTGCCATCGGCCGGGTGGTGAAATCCAACGTCGCAGAACTGCCCGAAGGCGAGCACGTGGAATCGCACCTCGGCTGGCGGGAAGCATTCGTGTCGTCCGCGCGGGGACTTCGTCCGCTCGGCAATCTCGAAGCGCCGGCATCGGCCTATCTTGGCGTCCTCGGGATGCCCGGCATGACGGCCTACGTGGGACTGCTCGACGTGGGCCAGCTCAAGGACGGCGAGACGGTATTCGTCTCCGGTGCTGCCGGCGCCGTCGGAAGCGCGGTCGGACAGATCGCCAGGATTCGAGGCTGCCGCACCATCGGCAGTGCCGGCAGCGCCGACAAAGTGCGCCACCTGATCGACGATCTCGGCTTCGACCACGCCTTCGACTACCACGACGGCCACCTCGAACGACAGATTGCCGAAGGCGCACCCGACGGCATCGATGTCTACTTCGACAACGTCGGCGGCGAACACTTGCAGGCAGCACTCAACTGCATGAGGCCGGCCGGGCGCATTCCCCTCTGTGGCGCCATTTCGCAATACAACGCCACGGCTCCGGTGCCAGGGCCGAACAACCTCGCCATCGCCATCGGCATGGGGCTCACGCTCAAGGGCTTCATCGTCTCGAACTTCAACCACCTGCGCGAGGACTTCGTGCGTGACATGACGGCCTGGGTGAATTCCGGCGAGCTCAAGTACCGCGAGACCACCTTCGACGGCATCGAGCACGCCTCCGAAGCGTTCATTGGCCTGTTCACCGGCGCGAACACGGGGAAGATGATCGTCAACCTGGCCTGATGTGGACAGCGCCCTCGCCCTTGATGCGTGCACCGCCGCCAGGGCGCCGACCCAGGGTACTTGCCTGATCTTGTTCAGGTCTGTACAGTCGGCTGCCCCTGTCGAACGGGGTATTGTCCATGACAATTCCCGCAAAGCCCGCCACCGACGGCAACCTGTTCAAGATCGGCATCGTCGCCAGCCGCACCGGCATCTCGGTGGAACGGCTGCGCGCTTGGGAACGCCGCTACGGCCTCGCGCCAGCGCATCGCGACGGCCAGACCCGCTTCTACAGCGAGGCCCAGGTGGAGCGCCTGCACGCGATCAAGACCTTGCTCGACCGCGGCAACGCCATCCGCCGGGTCGTTCACCTCGACGACGAGGAACTGGCGCGCCGCGCGGCCGCCGCGGACTCCCTCGCCACCGGCGGACTGCACGTGGGCTTGGTGGGAGCCCCCTTGGTACTCCTGCATCGGCAGGCCAAGACACGGCAGGCGGTTGAAGAAACACCGGAATCCGGCATCCTTGTGGTGGGTTCGTGGCCTTCGCTGGAATCCTTCCTGGCAGCCAGGGACGCCCTCCCCGAGATGCATCGCCTCGTGCTGTTCCAGGCGTCCCTCGATGACGAGTTGACGAGCGAGGTCGGCGAGCGCGTGCCGGCTGCCGGCGTCGTGACGGCCTATCGCTACGCGAGCAGGAGCGCGCTCGAGCGGTTCGAGAATGAGGGCCGAGCAGCGATGGCGCTGGACCGCGGCGTCTCGTGGCCGGACATTGAGGATGCATGCCTCGCGTGGAAAGGTCCTGTACAAGACAACGCGCACGTGGCATTCAGCGAAGAAATGCTCCTGCACATCATCACCGCCGCCTCGGCATCCACCTCTGCGATTTCTGGCCCTCTTGCCGAAATGCTGCTAGAAATCAACCATCTATCGGAGCACGCCAAACGCTGTGAAGAGGTTGGGGCGGACGAAGCTGGCGAGTCCCTGGCGTCCGCACGGAGCACGCTGGAGGCGGCGCTAGAGCGGCTCGTGCATCACAACGGGCTCCTCGACAGCATGAACTGACGTTGCTCGCCGAAGAAATCGAGACAAAAAGTTGAAAAAAGTTCGACAAAAGGCTTGCAAAGGCATCCTGTCCAGTACAAGATAGCGCCATCGGAGCAATCCTCCAGGCGCGTGTACAACTCTTGAACCTCCCTCCTCTCGTGGTTCTTCCCCTTGCAAGAGTTGTCCCGGCGGCCTAAACCACCGCCGGCGCGCCCCTTTTCTCCTTTACCTTCCACCTCCCCGCAAGCCTCGGGGTTTTCCGTCCAACCCGCTAGGAGCTTGCGCCGTAGAAAGCCACTTGAATGGAATTCTGCGGCGCGAGGTCATGGGTAGGTGGGGCTGAGGCTTAGTCTGCTTGGCGCGACGCGCCATCGAGACTCTTGATCTCCGAATCAAGTTGATAGCGGGCGTCGGTGACGATGGCTTCGAGCGTCCGCACGCGATCCTCGAG